>NZ_JBQEKA010000007.1:30052-50264 GCF_052103615.1 Kerstersia sp.
TGGCAGCGGGCTTAGCGGCAGGTTTAGCAGCGGGTTTTGCCGCAGCCTTGGCAGGTGCCTTGGCAGCCGGTTTGGCGGCAGGCTTAGCAGCCGGCTTGGCCGCCGCCTTGGCGCTTGCAGCAGCCGGAGTCTTGGCGGCCGCAGCTTTCTTGGCGGGTGCCTTGGCAGCCGGTTTGGCAGCAGGCTTAGCGGCAGGCTTGGCCGCCGGTTTTGCCGCCGCCTTGGCGCTTGCAGCAGCCGGGGTCTTGGCAGCCGCAGCCTTCTTGGCCGGCGTCTTGGCAGCAGGAGTGGCAGCAGCCGGTTGGGCGCTTGCTTGTGCGGTCACAGGGACGGCGGCAGTTTGGTCGGCAGTTTTTTTGGTTGCGGTTTTCTTGACTGCCTTTGCCGCAGTCTTGGTGGCTGTTGCCATGGTATTACTCCTTAGGTTCTCTCAGGGTTCCCGGAACATCAACGCGCGCAGTAACTGCCGGTTAATCTGGCACTTAGCTGCTCGGAAAATTCATTGGCGAATTCTGCGCGCATGGGAAGGCTGCGAGCCGGGGAAATGCCAATGAACATCTTGCGACCCTTTGATATGGCCCGCGTGAAAGGCGCGAGACATTTCAAATGGCGCTGACAGGTTGAGGACTGCCTGCCTCGATGCAAATCTGTTGGGGATGGGGGGATGGGCACTGCGCCTGCCATGTGGGGATGGGCGATGCTGAGCACCTGCCTTCGATAAGAGGCAGGCACAGAAACGGCGGTCGGAAAGATCGTGCCAGACACGGGTAGGGTGATAGACAAGTTCGTAGCCGATCAGGGCGGGGCCGGAAATACCTCAATCATAGGGGAATTTGCCTGGATTGGGATGTTTGCGGCCATTTTCCAGCGTTGCTTTTCTGACAGTGTGGTTTCAGGCGCAGTACTTGGCTGCAATTGGCATGGGGACTGACTCTTGCCGTATGGGTTGGCGCCGTTCAGCGAGCCGGAAAAAACAGGTGAAAAAGCGCTAGGCCTGATGCTTGCCGATGATGAAATTTGCCCCGGCGCAGCCGCGGTTCGGATGAACGCGGCTGCGCCGGGGCGGGTTCGCAGCGCACGTTGCCATGGCTGCGGGGCAGCGTCAGATCTGGGCCAGGCGGGCCAGTACCGTCTCGCGGCCAAGCAGTTCCAGCACGGCGTCGATAGAGGGCGTCTGGGGGCGGCCGACGACTGCTACGCGTAAGGGAATAGCCAGGTGCGGCATCTTCAGGCCGCGTTCCTTGATGAAGGATTTGACCTGCGCATTCAGCGCTTCGCGTTGCCAGGGCGTTTCGGCCAGCAGCGCGGCGAAATCACGCAGCAGGGCGCGGTTGTCATCGCCCAGGTGTTCCTGCGCCAGTTCCGCGGGCGCGGCTTCATGCGGGCCGCAGAACAGCATGGCGCCATCGGCCAGTTGTTCCAGGGTTTCGGCGCGGTCTTTCAGCAGCGCGATCACGGCATCGAGATTGGCAATGTCTGCCTTGCCGCCACGCGCAGTGATGCGGGGGGCAACCAGCGCGGCCAGTTCGGCCTCGGGCGTCTGCTTGATGTAGTGGGCATTGACCCAATTGAGCTTCTTCGGATCCCATTGCGCCGCGGAGCGCGACAGGTGGCTGGGGTCGAACCATTCGACGAATTGTTCGCGGGAGAAAAGCTCATCGTCACCATGGCTCCAGCCCAAACGCGCCAGATAGTTGATCATGGCTTCCGGCAGGTAGCCGTCACGGTCGTATTCCATGACGCTGACAGCGCCGTGACGCTTGGACAGCTTTTCGCCGTCCGGGCCGAGAATCATGGGCAGGTGGCCATACTCGGGCACGGCGCCGCCCAGCGCGCGCAGGATGTTGATCTGGCGCGGTGTGTTGTTGACGTGGTCATCGCCGCGGATGACATGGGTGATGTTCATGTCGAGGTCATCGACGACCACGCAGAAGTTGTAGGTCGGCGTGCCGTCCGGGCGCGCGATGATGAGATCATCCAGTTCGCTGTTGGCAAAGCGGATAGGGCCCTTGACCATATCGTTCCAGGCCGTTTCGCCATCCAGCGGGCTGCGGAAACGGATGACCGGTTTGCGTCCTTCCGGAATGGCGGGCAGCGTCTTGCCCGGTTCCGGGCGCCAGGTGCCGTCATAGCGCGGCTTGAGGCCCTGGGCGCGGGCAGCTTCACGCATGGCTTCAACTTCTTCCGGGCTGCTGTAGCAGTAGTAGGCCGAACCGGCGGCCAGCATGCCAGCCAGCACTTCGCGGTAGCGGTCCATGCGCTGCATTTGATAAAACGGGCCTTCATCCGCATCCAGGCGCAGCCAGCGCATGCCATCCAGAATGGCTTGCACGGCCTCCGGCGTTGAGCGTTCCAGGTCCGTGTCTTCGACGCGCAGGACGAAGGTGCCGCCGTGATGGCGGGCATAGGCCCAGGAGAACAGGGCGGTACGGGCGCCTCCCAGGTGCAGGAAGCCGGTGGGGGAGGGAGCGAAACGGGTACGTACGGGTGTGGTCATGGCTGGCGCGGGCGGCATGGCGTGAATACTGCTTTCATGCCGCCGTGAGTGCGTGTAGGGTTATGGTATCCGTATCATTTTAATGGAGCGCCACCCACTATGTTGCGTCATCTTATTGCTCCGCTGTTTGATCCGCGCACCTTGCTGGTGGTAGCTGACAATGCCGTGCCTGTCATGCATAGCCTGCCGGCGACTTTGCGCGAGCGCGTGACACGGGTGGAATGCGTGCCTGGCGAGGTGCCTGCCTTGCCCGAGACGCTCTGTGGATTGGTGCCTGGCGGCCGCCTGGACCTGGCGCTGGTGGGCGTGCGGCCATCCGTGCTGATGGCAACCCTGGGCCGGCTGGAAAGCTTCCGCCCGCATGCGGCCATCTTGTTTCCCTCTGATGAAGCTGACCCGGATCCCGCCGCTACCGCGGCCCTGTGCCGCGATTGGGCCTTGCGCCACCAGTGCGCGCTGCTGGGGCCCAATGCTTTTGGCGTGCAGCGTCCGCTTGCCGGGTTAAATCTCAGTCAGCATCCCATTTTGGCCCGGCGGGGAAAAGTGGCGCTGGTGACGCAGTCGCGCGCGCTGATGGCCGCCATCATGGATTGGGCCGACGATGCCCATATCGGGTTTTCTGTCGCGGTGGCGCTAGGCGACGAGGCGGTGATCGGTTTGCCGCAGGTGCTGGATTTCCTGGCGGGCGATGGCTGGACAGATAGCATTGCGTTGTATGTCGAGGATGTCGGTTTTGCGCGTGAGTTCATGAGCGCCCTGCGGGCCGCTGCCATGGTCAAGCCGGTCGTGGTGCTCAAAGCCGGGCGCGCGCTGGATGTTTCCGGGGCGGACAACGCTTTTGATGCCGCGCTGCGGCGGGCGGGCGCGGTGCGGGTGCGCTATTTCGTGCAGCTGTTTTCAGCATTGAAAGTGTTGGGTTATGCGCGCCGGCCGCGCGGGCGGGGGGTGGCGCTGTTATCCAATGGCAGCGGGCCGCCGCAGCTGGCGCTGGATCTGATGGGGCCGGCCTCGGCGGTGCTGCCGGCCGATCTGGCGGCAGCGACCAGCAAGCGTCTGGCGGAGCTGCTGGAACCAGCGGCCAAGCCCGCCAATCCTGTGATCAGCTATGCGCCTTTGACGCCGGACCGGGTGGCGGACCTGCTGCTGTGCCTGCTGGATGACGCCAATGTCGAAGGGGTGCTGGTGTTGCTGGCGCCGGATGCGCGTTCGGATCTGGCCGGTGTGGTGACGCGTTTGGCGCAACTGGCGCCCAAGGCGCGCAAGCCTGTCATCACCTGCCTGATGGGCGACGCGGGCATGCGTCCGTTGCGGCGTTTGATGGATGATGCGGGCACACCGGCGTTCCGGACGCCGGAGTCGGCGGCGGATGCGTTTGGCGTGCTGGCCACGCATCATTACAACCAGCAGTTGCTGATTCAGACCCAGCCGCCGGAACAGCCGGGCGAGGCCCCGGATATTGCCGGGGCCGAACGGGTGCTGGCGCATGCGCGGGCGGCGGCGCGCCATGAGCTGGAACCGGCCGAATGCCGCGCGCTATTGCGGGCGTTCCAGGTGCCGGTGGCAGGGCCGTATGTCGGGTGCGAGCCGCCGGGCGATGCGCTGGAGCCGCCGGCAGCCATTCGTGTCCGCACCGATTGCCGGTTTGGCCCCGTGCTCAGTCTGAGCGCTGGGGGCGCGGCGGCAGGGATGCAGGCGCCGGACCGCGGGTCGGACCTTGCGCCGCTGAATGCCTTCCTGGCCAGGCAGCTGATGGAGCGCAGCCGGCTGTGGCAGCGCGTGCTGCGCGACCATATCAGCCCGTCGGCGGAGGAGACTTTGCGTATCGCGCTGGAGCGTATTTCGGACCTGGTGACGGAATTGCCAGGGGTGCAGGAAATCGACATAGACCCGCTGTATGTGGGCGATGCCGGCCTGACTGCCGGCGGGATGCGTATCCGCCTGGCGGAGCTGCCTGCGCAGCGGCCGGCAGCCAATGGCTATCCGCACATGGCGATTCATCCTTATCCGGCGCAGTGGGTGCGCCAGCGTCAATTTGCCGATGGCGCGCCCTGGGAAATCCGGCCCATCCGCCCGGATGATGCGGAATTGCTGCAGACCTTTATTCGCGGGCTGTCGGAAGAAACGCGTTATATGCGCTTTGTGTCGATGATGCGGGAGCTGACGCCGCGCATGCTGGCGCGCTACACCCAGGTGGATTACCACCGCGAGTTCGCGCTGGTGGCGACAACACGGGTGCCGAATCCGGCCAATCGCGGCCTGCCGATGGAAATCATCATCGGGCTGGCGCATTATCTGCGCAATGCCGATGGGCGCGGCGCCGAGTATGCCCTGGTGGTGGCGGATGACTGGCAGCGGCGCAGGCTGGGGCGTGAACTGATGGGCACCTTGATTGAAGCCGCGGCGGCTCAGGGGCTGGAGTACATCGACGGCCTGGTGCTGGCGAATAACCGCCCGATGCTGGGTTTGATGACCAGTCTGGGGTTCACGAATGACGTGGATGCCGAGGACCCGAGCATGCGGCGGGTCTGGCTGGGGCTTGGGCCGGCGCGCTGAGCGCCGTTGCCGTGTCGTCAGGCCTGGCCCTGGCGGGCCAGGCTGCACAGCCAGGCCGCGCCGCCTGGCTGCACTGTCTTGCTGATGTGGTGTGCGCGCTTACTGCGCGGACATGACCGTTTTCAGGAATACCGCGATATCGGCGATTTCTTGCGGGCAGACCGAATGCGGCATGGGGTAGGTGCGCCATTCGATTTGATAGCCCAGGCTGTCCAGGATGCGCCGCGCGGTTTCGGCGCGGGCCGGAATGACGATGGGGTCCTGGGTGCCATGCGCCATGAAAATCGGCGTTGTCTGGTTGGCGGGGCTGCGTTCCGCGGCCAGGGTGTCAGCCAGCGGCAGGTAGCCGGACAGGGCGATGAGGCCCGCCAGCGTTTCAGGGTGGCGCAGCCCGGTGTGGAGCGTCATCGCGCAGCCCTGCGAAAAACCGGCCAGCACGATGTTGGCGGCAGGAATGCCGCGCGCATTTTCACGGGCGATCAGCGCTTCGATCTGGCGGGCGGAGGCATGGATGCCCGCGCTGTCTTCACGGACGCCGGCAGCCATCTGGAAGATATCGTACCAGGCGCGCATGGGCATGCCGCCATTGATGGTAACCGGACGCACTTGGGCGTGCGGAAAGACGAAACGGATGGCCGGCGCGCCAGGCCAGGACAGATGCGGCACGATGGGCGCGAAGTCATTGCCGTCGGCGCCTAGCCCATGCATCCAGATGACGGCGTGGGTCGGGTTTGGCGCAGTGTCGAGTTCGATGGTGTCCAGCAATTCGGATGCGGAAGTCATGATGCGGTATCAGGTTCAGAAGGGGCGGCTGTCTGGTCTGCGTCGAGCAGCGATTTGAGGGTCTGGAACAGGGCGCGGTAATGCTTGCGTTGCGGTTCGCGGTCTTCGGGCAAGGCTGCGTTGGCGGCGGCTTCCTTGCGGGCGGCGCGCAATTGGGCGCGCAGGGCCTGGGCATCGGCGTCCGGGTGGCGGTTCAGCAGCTCGGTCAGGGGCTGGTCGTCCAGCATCAGGCGGTCGCGCAAGCGTTCGATGCGATGCAGGCCGGCGGTTTGTTCGCGTGAGCCGTTGGCCCAGATGTCGAGCTGGGTGCGGATGGCGTCAGCCGGCGCGTCGCGCATGAGCTTGCCGACGTAATGGGTCTGGCGCCTGCGCGCGCCGTGGCTGTTGATGCGCTGGGCGGCGCGGATGGCTTCGTATAGCGATTCGGACAGCGGTAGCTGTTTCAATCGGTCAACCGGCAGGTCTATCAGCGTTTTGCCCAGATCGAGCAGGGCGTGCATGTCGCGTTTGACCTGAGACTTGCTGGGAGACAGATCCTCCTCGTCGAACTCGTCGGTCGTGGGGTAGGCGGGCGGGCACATGGGGAAATCCTGAGTGAGACAAATGAAAAAGAATAGCGGCGAGCGGACGAAACTTCGTCATGCGGGCGGCGACTTGGCTATGATACCCGCCTCAGCGTATGGGAAAGTCATGGCAGATTCTTCTTCAAGTTTTTTACCGATTGCCGCGCATCAGGCATTGTTCCGCGAATTGGTCGAGTTGGCATTGAGCCACGCGCGCAGCTTGGGCGCCAGCGATGCCGCCGCCGAAGTCTCTGAAAGCCAGGGCCTGAGCGTTTCGGTGCGCCGCCGCGATGTCGAAACCGTGGAGCAAACGCGCGATCGCTCCTTGGGCGTGACGGTTTATGCCGGGCAACGGCGCGGTTCGGCCAGTACGTCCGATTTTTCCCCGCAGGCAATCCGCGCCGCCGTGGAGGCCGCCTGGCATATCGCCCGCTATACCGGTGAGGATGAGGCGGCAGGTTTGCCGGACGCCGAGACGCTGGCGACGGATTTTCCCGATTTGCAATTGCATTACCCTTGGGCGCTGGATGCCGATGAGGCAGCCAGGCTGGCCTTGCGGGCCGAGCAGGCAGCGCGCTCGGTGAGCAAGATGATTAGCAATAGCGATGGTTCGCAGATCAATGCCAGCGAAGGGCATTTCGTGCTGGGCAATACGCGCGGGTTTATGGGGGGCTATCCCTATTCGCGCCATAGCCTTTCGGTCGCGCCCATTGCCGGGCGCGGCAATGGCATGCAGCGTGATTATTGGTATAGCGCGGTGCTGAACCCGGCTGACTTGGCTGATCCCGAGGCGCTGGGGCGGTATGCCGCCCAGCGGGCGCTGTCGCGTTTGTCGGCGCGGCGTATCCCTACGGGCAATTATCCGGTGCTGTTCGAGGCGCCGCTGGCGCTGGGCCTGATGGGCGCGATGGTGCGGGCCGCCAGTGGCGGCGCTTTATACCGGAAGGCGTCGTTCCTGCTGGATGGCATGGGCAAACAGTTGTTTCCGCGCCATATCCGCATGGATGAGGATCCTTTCCTGCCCGGGCAGGGGGGCAGCGCGGCTTTCGATGACGAAGGGGTGCGCACGCGCGCGCGCCGCGTGGTCGATGCCGGGGTGCTGCAAGGTTATTTCCTCTCTACCTATACGGCGCGCAAGCTGGGCTTGCCGCCTACGGGCAATGCCGGGGGTTCGCATAATTTGGTGTTGCGTTCTTCACGTACCCGCAAAACAGATGATTTCCGCGCGATGCTCAAGAAGATGGGCACAGGGCTGCTGGTGACTGAGCTGATTGGCCAGGGCGTGAATTATGTGACGGGTGATTATTCGCGCGGCGCTTTTGGCTATTGGGTGGAGAACGGGGAGATTGTCCACGCGGTGGAAGAGATCACGATTGCCGGGAGCCTGCCGGAGATGTTCAAGGGGATCGTGGCGGTCGGCGCGGATACGATTACGCGTGGCGCGAAAACCACCGGTTCGATTTTGATTGACCGGATGGCAGTGGCAGGTTCTTGATTTTTCATGCTAAACTTGCCGGTTTCTGCCTTTGCGGGCAGGGAAATTCGCACGGGCGGTTGACAACGCTTTGGCGAGCACGCGTTGCGCGTGCCGGTGTTTTGGAAGCCTGGCTTCTATAATGCGGGCCGCGCAGCGTGATTCTGAACTTTTCCGGGTGTGCCCTGACGGGCGCGCGGGGCATGCCAATGGTGGCGTTGCCTGACCGGATTTCATTTGATTTTAGGAACAGATCATGAAGACCTTTGTGGCAAAGCCGCATGAAGTCAAGCGTGACTGGTTCGTGATTGATGCCAAGGGCAAGGTCCTGGGTCGTGTGGCCAGCGAAGTCGCACGCCGCCTCCGTGGCAAGCACAAACCGGAATTCACGCCTCACGTTGACACCGGCGATTACATCGTCATCGTTAACGCGGCCGATATCGTCGTGACCGGCAACAAGGCGCTGGACAAGCGCTACTACCGTCACTCGGGCTACCCCGGCGGCATCACCGAAACCAATTTCGAGAAGATGCAGCAGCGTTTCCCGGGCCGTGCGCTTGAGAAGGCCGTTAAGGGCATGCTGCCCAAGGGTCCTCTGGGCTACGCCATGATCAAGAAAATGAAGGTGTATGCCGGTGCCGAGCACCCGCACGCCGCGCAACAGCCGCAGCCGCTGGAAATCTAAGGAAAGGCCATGATCGGTAACTGGAACTACGGCACCGGCCGCCGCAAGACTTCGGTGGCTCGCGTGTTTCTCAAGAAGGGATCGGGCAAGATCGTGGTCAACGGCAAAGCTGTTGACGAATACTTCGCTCGCGAAACCGGCCGCATGGTCGTGCGTCAGCCGCTGGTGCTGACCGGCCATCTGGAATCGTTCGATTTCCATATCAACGTGCATGGCGGCGGCGAAAGCGGCCAAGCCGGTGCAGTGCGCCACGGTATTACCCGCGCACTGATCGACTATGATGCAACGCTGAAGCCCGCACTGTCCCAGGCTGGCCTGGTGACCCGCGACGCGCGTGAAGTCGAGCGTAAGAAGACCGGCTTCCACAAAGCCCGTCGCCGCAAGCAATTCAGCAAGCGCTGATGCGTTTTTGTCCTTGCCGCTTTTCGGAGCGGTATGGGCAGGCGAAAAAACCCCTGGCTGTTTTGGCAGCCGGGGGTTTTTTTATGCTTTGGCGGTTGTGTGGGGTTGGGGTTGGGCTGAGGGGCAGAGGGCGTCTTGCTAAGCCGCGCCCAGGCCAGCCGCCCGGGCCCGCGCAGATCGCGTGGTTCCGGCTGCGCCGGAACTGCCCGGCGTTCGGGACGGGAACGGGGCGGGCACACAACTCGCGGCGCGGACAGTCCGCCGGACTGTCCGCAAGCATGCCGCTCAGACATGTGTGCCCTCGGTTCCCCGTTCCCGCCCCGAACACCGGCACGCTCCACTGCGCGGGCCCGGACGGCTGGCCTGGGCGCTTGCAATCGTTGCGCGCAGTGGCTGGCGATGGTCGGGGTTTTAAAAAAGTAAGGCTGATGTATCTTTACCTCAGCCTTCCGTCCTCAGTCCTTCGGTACGGCTTGACCGCTTTGCCCTGGCTGCGGGGCGGCCGGGCCGGACGATGATGGGGGCGGGGCAGGTGCAATGGGGAGAAATCAGGGAACTTGGAAAAAGTACCTGGGGTCTCATCCAGAAGCGATAGAATCAATGGTTTCAGAAGAACCCGTATTACGAGAGGAATTCGACATGGCTCAAACCGCACCTGCGCGCATCAAGGTCGGTATTGTTGGCGGTACTGGCTACACCGGCGTGGAGTTGCTGCGCCTGTTGTCGCGCCATCCGCATGTGGAGATCAAGGCCATTACCTCCCGCAAGGAAGATGGCCTGCCGGTAGCGGAGATGTATCCGAACCTGCGCGGCCATGTCGATATCGCTTTCAGTTCGCCGGATAAGGCCGAGCTGAATCAGTGCGATGTCGTATTTTTTGCCACACCGCATGGCGTGGCCATGAATCAGGCGCGTGAGCTGCTGGATGCCGGCGTGAAGATCATCGACCTGGCGGCGGATTTCCGCCTGAAGAATCCGTCGATGTTCGAGAAATGGTACAAGATGCCGCATGCTTGCCTGGATATTCTGGCTGAAGCCCGTTACGGACTGGTGGAGCTGGATCGCGATGGCTTGCGTGAGGCGCGGGTGGTGGGCAATCCCGGTTGCTACCCCACGACGGTGATTCTGGGCCTGGCGCCTTTGCTGGAAGGCGGTTTGAGCCTGATTGATACCAATAGCCTGATTGCCGATTGCAAATCCGGTGTGACCGGCGCGGGCCGTAAAGGCGAGATTCCTTTGCTGTTTTCCGAGGCCAGCGATAATTTCAAGGCGTATGGCGTGGCGGGCCACCGGCACCAGCCGGAAATCGAGGCGCAGTTGTCGCGTTTGCATGGCAGTCTGATCAAATTGACGTTCGTGCCGCATCTGGTGCCCATGATACGCGGCATGTTCTCGACGATTTATGCGCGTATTCTGCCGGGCGCGCGCGAGGTGGATTTCCAGAAGCTGTTCGAGGAACGCTACGCTGGGGAGCCCTTTGTGGATGTGTTGCCGGCAGGCCAATTGCCGGAAACCCGGACGGTGCGCGCGTCGAACAAGCTGCGTATTGCCGTGCAGCGCCCGGCCAATGGCGATCAGCTGATCATTCTGGTGGTGCAGGATAATCTGGTGAAGGGGGCGTCTGGCCAGGCTGTGCAGAATATGAATCTGATGTTCGGCTTCCCGGAAACGGCGGGGCTGGAACATGTGGCAATTTTGCCTTGATCCTTTGAGTGATATTTGACTGTGCCAACCAGTAAACGCAGGCCGCTCAAGGCGAATGCCCATGCTCCCCATACGGTGCGGCATCGGGCGCGCGCCCGGCGTGCGCCTGCCCTGGCTATTGTGCTGGCCTTGTTGCTGGGGGTGGTGACGGGCGTGGCGGGCGGCTGGTTCTGGGCGCAGGCGCGGCCGCAATCGCCAGTGCCCCAGGCGGCAGCGTTGCTGGCGCCGGACGAGGCGCTGCTGCGCAGCCAGGAAGAGTTGATACTGTTGCGTTCGCAGCTGGCCATGCGCGATGGCGAGTTGGCCGTGGAGCAGGCGGCGCGCCAGCGCCTGGAAGAGCAGGTGTCAGGCTTGCAGCGGGATTTGGGCGCGGAGCGGGATCGCCTGGCCTTTTTCGAGCAGTTGCTGCCTTCGGGGCCTGGCGGTTCCGTGGATATCCGGTCTGCCAGTTTCGAGCGTTTCGGCAGTGCCTTGCAGTACCGCGTGCTGCTGATGCGTAACGGCAAAGTGGATGCGCCTTTCCAGGGCAGTTTGCGGTTTATGGCAGCGGGAACGGAGAACGGCAAGGCGGCAACGCGGGAGTTGCGCCCCATGCAGGCGGACCCCAGCGGCCAGCCTATTCCGGGAACGCCAGAAACGGCGGTCAAGCACGAGCTGAATTTTGACCAGTATTTGAGCGCCAAGGGCGTCTTGTGGATTCCTGCGGGGTTTGTGCCGGCGTCGGTGACCGTGCAGGTCCTGGAAGGCGATGCCGTGAAAACGGCTTACCGGGTGGAGCTGGAGACGGCAGGAGCGCCTTGAGCGTGTTTCTGGCGTAGCGGGTTCTGGCGCAGCGTGCTGGCATGCCGCTGCGCTGGTCTGGCAGTGAGCAGGTGGCGGGCGAGACGGGCTAGCGGGAGCGGGTATGGCCGCCCGGCCGCCCAGACAGCCTGGCGGGCCGGAGTGTTGCGGCAATGGCAAAATAGCAATGCTGTCTATGGGTGTATCCCTGGTTTGGCCGGGGGTGCTGCGGTATAGTGAAGCGTCCGCCGGTGTTTCTGTGCCGGCCATCTCGCGGCCTAAGCAGGCCGCCAGGAGTCAGCAAATGAGCGCAGTGACCGAAGTCACCGATCTGCAGGCACCGCCTGCGTCCATTCTCTTTACCGATGCCGCCGCTGAAAAAGTGCGCGATCTTCTCATCGACGAAGGCAACCCCAACCTGAAACTGCGCGTGTTTGTGCAGGGCGGCGGCTGTTCGGGTTTCCAGTACGGTTTCACATTTGATGAGGATGTGGCCGATGACGACACCATCCTGGAAAAGGCGGGTGTGCAACTGCTGGTGGATCCGATGAGCTTCCAGTATCTGGTGGGCGCGGAAATCGACTACAAGGAAGACATCGAAGGCGCGCAGTTCGTGATTCGCAATCCGAATGCCACCACGACTTGCGGTTGCGGTTCGTCGTTTTCGGTGTAATGCCCTGGCAGTCCGCCGGTGGCCTGATAGCCCCGGCGCCTGCCTAGACTGGCAGCAGGCGGGATGCAGTGAGCGGTATGCAGTGAGCAGGACGCAGTGGTGAGCAGGTACGGCGGGGTATAACCGCCTGCTCGAAACTCTCTGCCCATCCCTAGAAAAACCTTGCACGGCAGGCCGCTTTTCAGGCGGTCTGACGGGCAGGGTTTTTTTGCGCCTGCCTTTTCTTCTGCGCCTGCCTTTTCGCGGCCCTTGGCGCGTGGCTAGGGTCAGGCCGGGTGCCAGGCGCCCAGAATGCTGCGGTGGCGCGCGCCCGTGACGGAGGGCAGGCCGGCGGGGACTTGATGGTGGTGGGCCCAGGCCAGCCAGGCGAAGGCCATGGCTTCCATGTGCTGTGGATCGACACCATAGGCATCGCTGGCATTGACCGGGCAGGGCGCCTGTTGGGCCAGGGTGCCCAGCAAGTGCAGGTTGCGGGCGCCGCCGCCGCAGACGATCAGTTCTTCTATGCCGGGCGCATGCTGGTTTAGCGCGTCCAGGACAGTGGCAACGGTGAATTGGCTCAGTGTGGCCTGAATATCCGCCGGGCTGGCCTGGCCTGCGGCAGGCAGGCGGCAGTCTAGCCAGTCACTGTTGAAGAGATCGCGCCCGGTGGATTTGGGGGGCGGCAGCGCCAGCCAGGGTTCGCTTTGCTGCAGGTAGGCGAGCCAGTCAGCCTGGCAGTGGCCGCTGGCAGCCCAGGTGCCGCCAGCGTCATAGGCCTGGCCGGTATGGCGCTGGCACCAGAGGTCCAGCAGCATGTTGCCAGGGCCGGTGTCGAAGCCTTGAGGGTCGCAGCCAGGCCGCAGCAAGGTCAGGTTGCCTATGCCCCCCAGGTTGAGCAGGGCGCGCGGGTGGTCGGCCTGAAACAGGGCCGAGTGAAAGACAGGCACCAATGGCGCGCCCTGGCCGCCAGCGGCAATGTCGCGGCGGCGGAAATCGGCGACCACCGGAATGCCGGTCAGTTCGGCCAGCAGCGCCGGGGCGTTCAGTTGCACGGTATAGCCGATATCGGGGCGGTGGCGCACGGTCTGGCCGTGGGCGCCAATGGCGGCGATATCCGCGGCATCCGATTCGCTCAGGTATAGAACGGCGGCGACCGCCTGCGCGTAGGCCTGGGCAATTTGCAGGGCGGCCGTTTCGGCGCGGTGGATTTCATTGTCGCCTGGCTGATTGAGCGCCAGCAGCTCTTCCCGCAAGGACGCCGGGTAGGGCTGGTGGGCATGCGCAATCATGCGCAGCTGCTGCGGCCCGGTGATTTCGACCTGGACAGCGTCTATGCCGTCCAGGCTGGTGCCAGACATAATGCCGATGTAAGAACGCCCGCGGCGGGCGCGGGCGTCAGGGTAGGAAGCCGTCATGGGTCAGTTGGCAGAGGCAATCTGGGTGCCGTTGTCTTCCTGCAGTTCTTGCTGATCCTGCAGGTCTTGCTGATCCTGCAGGTCTTGCTGATCCTGCAGGTCTTGCTGGAATTGGGCCAGCATGCGGATTTGCGATTGATACGGCGAGGTTGAGCGTGTGAACGCCTGGATTTCTGCCGCGGTCAGTTTGTGCGTGATCGGCAAGGAGGCAGACAGCGGGTCAACCGGCACGCCCTGGACGCGGAATTCGTAATGCAAGTGCGGCCCGGTCGCCCAGCCGGTGGAACCGACGTAGCCGATCAGTTCGCCCTGGCTGACGCGGCGTCCCTTGGACATGCCTTCTGCCAGGCGGCTCTGGTGAGCATACAGGGTGGAATAACCGCCAGCATGTTCGACGATGATGACGTTGCCATACCCATTCTGCCAGCCGGCAAAGCTGATGGTGCCGTCACCCGTGGCGTGAATCGGCGTGCCGCTGGGCGCGGCGTAATCCACGCCCTTATGGCCCACCCATTTGTTCAGGATGGGGTGCTGGCGCATGCCGAAGGTCGAGCTGATGCGGCTGAATTTGAGGGCCGTGCGCAGGAAGGCGCCGCGCAGACTGTTGCCCTCGAAGTCGTAATAGTTGCCGTGTTCGTCACCGCTGGGGGAATACCAGGCGGCGCTGTGCTGTTTGCCGCGGTTGGTGAACTCAACGGCCAGGACGCGGCCGGAACCGACTGCCCGGCCTTCGAACATGCGGGCCTCATAGACCACGCGGAATTGGTCGCCCTGGCGGATATCCTTGAGGAAATCGACCCGGCTGCCCAGGATTTCTGCAATCTGCTGGGTAATGCCGTCAGGGATGCCTGCGCGGTCGGTGGCGCCGAACAGGGAGCTGCGGATTTCACCCATGCCCACGCGCACCTGGCGTTCTGGCGTGATCTTGATTTCCTTGGCGCTGAAACCATCGTCAGCGCGGCTGACTTCCAGCAGCGCGGTTACCGGCTGATTGTTTTCGGTCGTTTGCGGCGTATGAATGTAGCGCAGCCAGTTGAGCTGGCCGTTTTCATCCAGCGATGCCTGCAATGAGCGGCCGGGATAGAGACGGTAGATGCTACGGGCGTCCGGACTGTGGGTCAGGAAAGCCAGCAGGCCGGGCTCGTCGATATTGAGGCGCTTGAGTACCTGGGCCAGCGTGTCGCCGCTGCGGATGCGGGTTTCGTGCACGAAATCCGCGTCTTCCGCCGGAGCGTCGTTGGTGGTCAAGGCCAGCGGCAGGGTTTCACGCAGCATGCGCTGCTGCACCTGAACGCTGTTATTCTTGTCGGGTTGCACCATGCCGATTGCTGCTGCTGCGCCAAACATGGCGAACGCGCCCAAAAGGGCGACACGGCGGAAGCGGCTGGAGAAATTATTACGTGGCTGGCTCAACCCCGAAGAAAGGGGAGTCCGTAGCCTGTTTTGCGTATCGGGAGACCTGCCGGTCATCGCTGAAGCCCTATTGCCGAGGTTTGGGAACAATGCATGGCAGACCAGTCGGCTCCAGGATAAGTTCCCGCGAGCTGGCCAGGCTGCCAGAAGAATTTCGAGGGGATACTGCGAAGCAGAAATCTCTTGGCGCGTTATGATTGCCAGGAGATAGCGCGACAAGGTGAGATTTCACCTTGAATTTAGCCTTTTTTAACATGCTTATAGCCGCCAAGGCTATCCTTTACCCCCATGTCCTCATCTTCTGAAACAATTTCCCCCCAAACTCAGGATGATCTGAAGATCATCCGCCGCGGTTGCGATGAGTTGCTGGTTGAATCCGAACTGGCTCAGAAACTGGAAAAGAGCCGCGCCTCTGGCGAGCCGCTGCGGATCAAGCTGGGGCTGGATCCCACGGCCCCTGATATCCACCTGGGCCACACCGTTGTCCTGAACAAGCTGCGCCAGCTGCAGGACCTGGGCCACAAGGTCATCTTCCTGATTGGGGATTTCACCGCCACGATCGGCGACCCCAGCGGCCGCAACAGCACCCGCCCGCCGCTGACCCGCGAGCAGATCGAAACCAACGCCCAGACTTACTATTCCCAGGCCAGCCTGGTGCTGGACCGGGCGCGGACCGAAGTGCGCTACAACTCCGAATGGTGCGATTCGCTGGGCACGCGCGGCCTGATTCAGCTGGCTTCGCGCTATACCGTGGCGCGCATGATGGAGCGTGACGATTTCACCAAGCGTTTCAAGGGCGGTATTCCCATTTCCGTGCATGAGTTCATTTACCCGCTGCTGCAGGGCTATGACTCGGTGGCCTTGAAGGCCGATATGGAGCTGGGCGGCACCGACCAGAAGTTCAATCTGCTGGTGGGCCGTGAGCTGCAGAAGGAATACGGCATGGCGCAGCAGTGCGTGCTGACCATGCCGCTGCTGGTCGGGACGGATGGCGTCGAGAAGATGTCCAAGTCCAAGGGCAACTATATTGGCGTGACCGAAGCGCCGGATTCCATGTTCGGCAAGCTGATGTCGATTTCCGACACGCTGATGTGGAAGTATTACGAGCTGCTGTCTTTCCTGTCCCTGGATGCCATCGCAGCCTTGAAGGCGGAAGTCGAAGCCGGCCGCAACCCGCGTGATGTAAAGGTCTTGCTGGGCCGTGAGCTGGTGGCGCGTTTCCATGGCGAAGCGGCGGCCGAGGCTGCTGCCGGAGCGTTTGATGCCCGTTTCCGGGATGGCGCCGTGCCGGAAAATATGCCGGAAGTCACCATTGCCGGTGCTCCCCTGGGAATTGCCAAGGTTTTGCGCGAAGCCGGCCTGGTGCCTTCGGGCACGGAAGCCAACCGCAATATCGAGCAAGGCGGTGTGCGCGTCGATGGCCAGCGTATCGAAGACCGCGGGCTGATGCTGGAAGCGGGCGAGTACGTCATTCAGGTGGGCAAGCGCCGCTTTGCGCGGGTTACGCTGGTCGCTGCCTGAGACGGTAGCGCCCGCGGATCAGGCCAGCCAGACTGCCGGCCTGATCCCGCCTGGCCCTGAGCGGCTCCCGGACGCCGGATGGAAATCCGGCCCGGAAAGCGGCTCAGGGCTTTTTTATTGCCGCGCGCAGCGGTCTCCCGGGGCCGTGTGGCCGTCCTTGCCGTCGCCAGGGCAGCGGGCGCCGCGTCGCTGGCGTAGAAGGCGGAGCGGGATTTGCCGTGGCGGCAGGCTGAAAAATGGGGCTTTCTGTCATTTCTGGATGATGATTTTTACCTGCAAAATGACGCCTTTTTTACGATGAAAAAGAATGTTTTGCTGTAGGATAACGTTCGGTTGCTTGTTTTGATTGCAGCCGGGCGTACCGCCTCGGGCGGGGCGCTTCGTTCGTTTCCTAGTGCTGGGCGGCGCCGTGGCAACCCGGGTTGCCTTCTTGAAGCCGCAGTCGTATTTGTCCAGGCCGGCGTCCAGCCATTCCACGAGGAGCTGTTCCCATGAAACTCGCAAGTCTTTCCTTTGCCGATGGCGCACCGATCCCGGAGCACCATGCTTTCGGCAAAATGGATCCCAAATCCAAGGTAGAGCTGGCGGATAACTTCAACCCGCAATTCGCATGGAGCGATGTGCCCGAAGGTGTGAAGTCATTCGCGTTGCTGTGCGTCGATCCTGATGTGCCGACCGTGCCCGATGATGTCAATGTTGAGGGACGCGAAGTGTCGGCCGACCTGCCGCGCGCCGAATTCTTCCACTGGGTGCTGGTGGATATGCCCGCCCGTTTCCGTACGCTCGAAGAAGGCCATTTCTCCAATGGCATCCACGCGCGCGGCAAGCCTGGCCCCCAGACGCATATCGACGGCGTGCGTCAGGGCATCAATGATTACACCAGCTGGTTTGCCGGTGATGCCGAGATGTCAGGTGATTATTACGGCTATGACGGCCCGTGCCCGCCGTGGAATGATGCCCGGGTGCACCGTTATGTTTTCACGCTGTATGCGCTGGATGTTGACGCGCTGGCGCTGCCTGAACGTTTCGGCGGCAAGGAAGTGCTGCAGGCCATGGACGGGCACGTGCTCGACAGCGCCTCCTGGACGGGCACCTACACCTTGAATCCGGCGCTGGCGCCGGTGCGTATCGGGCCGCCGGCGTCCTGATGGCCGCGCAGGGGCAGGGAGGGCGGCCAGTGCCGCGCCTGCCTGCCGGTGCCGCCGTTCTGTTTGCCGCTGGCATGACATAGGCGGCGCACCGGGCAGTCTCCAGACACTTTCATGAGTGTTGTTCAAGTCCGGCGCGCGCTTTTCTCGCCGCGCGCACACAAACGTGGCAGTTTGGCACACAAGCCGGGTTTTTTTATGCCCGATCGCTGCCTGATGGTGCATTTTGCCGTGTCCGGCGGGGTAAACTTAATAGCTTCTTCGTGTTTCACGCTATTGAGCTCAGGACCCCCAAATGTTTGATCGCACCCGTACCCTAGATAAGGTCGACCCCGAACTGTGGGACGCCATCCAGAAGGAAGACGTCCGCCAGGAACAGCACATCGAGCTGATCGCTTCGGAAAACTATGCCAGCCCGGCGGTGATGCAGGCCCAGGGTACGCAACTGACCAATAAATACGCGGAAGGCTATCCCGGCAAGCGCTACTACGGTGGCTGTGAGTTCGTCGATATCGTCGAACAGCTGGCCATTGATCGCCTGAAGGAACTCTTCGGCGCGGAAGCCGCCAACGTGCAGCCGAATTCCGGCTCCCAGGCCAACCAGGGCGTCTATAACGCCGTCCTGAAGCCGGGCGATACGGTGCTGGGCATGAGCCTGGCCGAAGGGGGCCACCTGACTCACGGCGCCAGCGTCAACTCCTCGGGCAAGCTGTACAACTTCTATCAGTATGGCCTGGATGCTGATGAAGTCCTGAACTACGAGCAGGTCGAAGCCCTGGCGCGTGAACACAAGCCCAAGCTGATTGTGGCAGGCGCATCCGCCTATTCGCTGCACATCGACTTCGAGCGTCTGGCCCGCATCGCCCATGAAAATGGCGCGCTGCTGATGGTGGACATCGCCCACTATGCCGGTCTGGTTGCCGGTGGCGTGTACCCCAACCCGGTGCCGCATGCCGATTTCGTGACCTCGACCACGCACAAGTCGCTGCGCGGCCCGCGCGGCGGCGTCATCATGATGAAGGCCGAATTTGAAAAGGCGGTTAACTCCGCGATCTTCCCCGGCATCCAGGGCGGTCCGCTGGAGCACGTCATTGCCGCCAAGGCCGTGGCATTCAAGGAAGCGCTGGAGCCGTCCTTCCGCGATTACGCTGCCCAGGTCGTCAAGAACGCCAAGGTGATGGCGGAAACGCTGGTCAAGCGCGGCCTGCGCATCGTGTCCAGCCGTACCGAAAGCCACGTCATGCTGGTTGACCTCCGTGCCAAGGGCATTACCGGCAAGGAAGCGGAAGCTGTGCTGGGCCAGGCCCATATCACGGTGAACAAGAACGCCATCCCCAATGACCCGGAAAAGCCCTTCGTGACCAGCGGCATCCGCCTGGGAACCCCGGCCATCACGACGCGCGGTTTCGGCGAAGCCGAAGCCGAACTGACCGCCAACCTGATTGCCGATGTGCTCGACAATCCGCATGACGCCGACAACATCGCCAAGGTGCGTGCCCGCGTGAGCGAGCTGACGGCCCGTCTGCCGGTTTACAAGTAAGCCCTGGTCTGGTGCTGCCCGCCGGGCAGCGCCGGTCCCGGAGGAACGCGGCTCGTATATGATACGAGTCGCGTTTTTGCATTCTGGAAACAGGAGAATGACAGCGTGAAATGCCCTTTTTGCGGCCACCAGGATACCCAGGTGCTGGATTCCCGCGCCATGGAGGAAGGCCAGACCATACGTCGCCGACGTCGCTGTCTTGCCTGCGAGCGCCGTTTTACGACCTTCGAGCGCGCTGAACTCGATTTGCCCTACATTGTGAAGCGCAATGGCAGCCGTACCGACTATGACCGCGCCAAGCTGCGTGCCAGTCTGAGCCTGGCGCTGCGCAAACGCCCGGTCGCGACGGCTGATGTGGATGCCGCCGTGGTGCGTATCGAAGAAGCCCTGATGACCAGCGGCTTGCGCGAAGTGCCCAGCTCGCGTGTGGGCGAACTGGTGATGCAGGAACTCAAAAATCTGGATCAGGTGGCGTATGTGCGTTATGCCTCTGTCTATCAGAGTTTTGAGGATATCGGCGAGTTCGTCCGTGCCATCCGCGCCATGCAGGGGCCGCGTGACGAAGCGCTGAAGGACAAGGCGTCCAAGGGCGCGGCACTGAAAGAGACGGCCTTGAAAGACAAGGCTTGAGGGAAGGCCGCTCAAGCCTGGGCAGGACGACCGCGCCGCGCCGGGCGCGGCATGGCAAGGGAACAGGATGCAAGATCAGGATATTGCCTGGATGCGCCAGGCGCTGGCCCTGGCAGAGGAAGTCATCAACATCACGACACCCAACCCCAGGGTCGGGTGCGTCATTGTGCGCGATGGCCAGGTGCTGGGCGCAGGGGCCACGCAGCCTGCCGGCGGGCCGCATGCGGAAGTCCGGGCCTTGCGGGATGCTGCCGCGCGCGGGCACGACGTGCGTGGCGCGACGGCGTATGTCACGCTGGAGCCTTGCAGCCATTTCGGCCGCACGCCGCCTTGCTGTGATGCTCTGGTGGCGGCAGGCCTGGCGCGGGTTGTGGCGGCCATGGGCGACCCCAATCCGCAGGTCAACGGGCGCGGCATGGCGCGTTTGCAGGCTGCCGGTATCGCAACGG
>NZ_JBQEKA010000007.1:50274-83626 GCF_052103615.1 Kerstersia sp.
ACCGGGGTGTGCGAGGCAGAAGCCCTGGCGCTCAATATCGGTTTTGTGGCGCGGATGAGCCGGGGCACCCCCTGGGCCTGGCTGAAAACGGCAGCATCGCTTGATGGCCGCAGCGCATTGCACAATGGCCAGTCGCAGTGGATTACCGGGCCGCAGGCACGCGACGACGGCCATCGCTGGCGGGCCCGGAGCTGTGTGGTCATGACCGGGATAGGCACGGTCTTGCATGACAACCCCCGGCTGAATGTGCGGGCGCTGGAAACGCCCAGGCAGCCGCGCAAGGCGCTGGTGGATGGTGACTTCCGCCTGCCTGAGGATGCCTTGCTGATCGAAGGCGCGCCTTTGCTGGTCTTCACGGCGCGTGAAGATGCCGCCAAGGCGGAACGCCTGGTCAGGCGCGGGGCGCAAGTGATACTGCTGCCAGGCGAGCGGCCTGGTGCGGTGGATCTGCCTGCGGTCATGCAATGGCTGGCGCAGGATGGGGTCAACGAAGTCCATGTCGAGGCCGGCCCCGGGCTGAATGGCGCCTTATTGGGTGCCGGATGCATAGACGAACTGATTTCCTATGTCGCGCCAGTGTTGCTGGGCGAGGCTCAGCCCATGGCGCGCTTGGCGGCCTTGGACAATTTGGCGCAGGCGCAGCGTTTTGAATTCACCGATATGACGCGCCTGGGCGCGGATGTGCGGCTGCGTGCCAGGGCCGCAGCCCATTGGGACGCCTTGCGCGAGCGGGTAAGGCTGGCCTGAAGGGCGCGCAGACGCGCCTGGCGGAGGCAGGATGGCCAGGGTGTTCTGTGCAGGGGCATGCCCTTGCGCAGGTCGCGATGGCGGCGGGGCAGGCCAATGGGTGGAGTATGCTTTCAGCATTGCCATGGACCGGCCGTGAGGGCCGGAATCAAGACGGGGAAGGTGACTGGCCTTCTCCTTGAAAATGTTCAGCAGGAGCAGTCATGTTTACTGGAATCGTTGCCGCTGTTGGGAAAATTGAAACTGTGACGCCGCTGGGGGCTGGCGCGGCCGCTGGCGTGCGCCTGGCGATTCGCGCGGGTACCCTGAATCTGTCCGATGTGGCGCTGGGCGATTCAATCGCCATTCAGGGCGCCTGCATGACCGTGGTGGAAAAGACTGAAGGCGGGTTTGCCGTGGACGTGTCGCGTGAAAGCCTGAGCCTCACCGTCGGCCTGGAGACGCCGGGTGACGTCAATCTGGAAAAAGCATTGCGCGTGGGAGACTACCTGGGCGGGCATATCGTGTCCGGGCATGTGGACGGCCTGGGGACTGTCGTGCGTTTCCAGCCCGTAGGCGAATCGCATGAGTTGGTATTGCGTCTGCCTGCCAGTCTGGCGATTTACCTGGCATATAAAGGCTCGGTGACAGTCAATGGCGTCAGCCTGACCGTGAATCGCGTGCAAGACCTGCCGGCAGGCTGCGAGATTTCCATCAATCTGATCCCCCATACCGTGGCCGTTACCACCTTGCAGCACCTGCAGGCGGGCAGCAAGGTGAATATTGAAATCGACACCATTGCCCGCTATGTCGAGCGCATGGTCGGCGTGCGCAACCAGATTGCCGTCACGGATTAAGGCCCAAGCGATGCAGGCTTACCGCACAATTTCGTCTGAAGCATTGAAAAAGCTGCAGACCATGGCGAAAGTTTGCTAGAATTACGGATTCTCGTGGCCCATGGTGTTTACATGTGCCGCGTAGCAGGACAGGTGGCCGAGCGGTTGAAGGCGCACGCCTGGAAAGCGTGTATACGTGAATAGCGTATCGGGGGTTCGAATCCCCCTCTGTCCGCCAAGAATTCAAGCCCCTGAGTGATCAGGGGCTTTTTCTTTTTCTGGAAAACATTTGTGGCGGCGCCAGCACCAGTGCGGGCGCGGGCGCGGGCGAGGCAATATAGGGCTTCCGGACGCCTTCAGTATTGCCAGAATGGATCGTTTTGCCAGTCGTTTGGCAGGCCCATTGCTTGTCTGGGAATAGTCGAGAATTCGTTGAACAGTTCGCGCAGCCGCTGGTGCCACTGGGTATTGGGGCTGGTTTGTTGCATCAGGTGATGCAATATCGCGAGCACGATAGCGATACGGGTAAGCGGCGCATTCCGGTCGAGATACTTAGGCCAGGAAAAATGTAGCTGCTTGGGATGCTCAGGGCGGATACCCAGTTCGCGGTTCCATAGACGAGCGTGGTGGGCGCAGATATTTCGCACGATGGTCAGCGTGTGTAGCCAGGATGCCAGCAGGGGGGCGGGCAAGTGCAATTGTTTTGAAATGGCTTTTCGATCGCTATCTCGCGCCAGGCCACTGTACAAGTGTGATAAATCGCCGAACGTTAGTTCTTCTTGCATGGCCCAGCCAGGCATGAGGGCAGGGGTGTCGTAGGTCAAGGCATAGTGCCGCGCATAACTTTCCTGAGCGCGGCGTTGCTTCAGGGCAGCCTTGTGCGCAGAGTCAGTATCGGTGCGCCGTTCTATGCGTTCGATTTCACGACGGAAGTCATCCTGGGCTTTGTGCTGTACGTTCTCGATGGTCTGCAGCAGCCGTGCATGGTTATAGCTGGTTTTGAACAGCGAAGGTTGAAGGTACCAGTGGGTGCCATGTGCAGGCCCCATGTGATTCGAAACCGCGGCGCGTATTGCGACTTCAGTGCGTTCGATCGCATCCGTGACCAGCAAGCGCAACCGGCGGTCAAACTCATACAGGTTGGTGATTTGGCGGAATCTTATACCTGGTCGGAACCGGTGGACGGATTCACCTGGTATTTGCCATGGCCGCATGTATGGCGTCAGCCGGAAAAAGCTGACGGCTTGCAGAAAACAGGCTGCTCGCTTTTCATCATGAATGCTCAAGCCTCGTGTCTTGAGCAAGGCGATCTGTTCGATGACCGTGATGGCCGGTTTGTTGAAGGTCCCGGGATGGCCTTGCATTTTTCACAGGCAATAAAAAACCCGCACGATTTGAGCATATTTGCCTGGGCAGACATAGGCTTGGCGGGTGTGTTAAGTAAAAGTATAAAAGGGTTCGGGGGCTTCGCCAAGTATCCCCGCACCATTTTTACGCGTCTGTTAGCGTTTTGGCGGGGCAGGGTGCCTATTTACGCACTGTGTGGTGTATTGGGCACGAACCAGATGCGCAGCACATTGCCCGGGGCGGCGCTAGTGAGCGCTTGCAGTTTCCAGCCCAGCCGTTCGCAGATCAGGCTGACGATGAACAGGCCCAGGCCGGAGAGTGACAGGAGCTCGCTGGCATCGGCCTGAGGGTCATTCAGGTAGGTTTGATAGGCATCCGGCAGTCCCTGGCCGTGGTCGCGGATATCGACATATTGGGTGTCCAGCACGACTTCCACGCCGGCATCAGTGTGTTGCAGGGCGTTCTGGATGAGGTTGCGCAGCAGCATTTTGACGAGGACAGGGTCGCCCTGAACCTGGGGCTGCGCGGCCAGCGCCAGTTGCAGGCGTTGCGGCGCAGCGGGCAGGTGGCGGTTGAGGTCACTCTGGATATCCTGGATCAGGGCCGCCAGGTGAATGGTTTCACGGCGGTCGGTCTGGGCTTTGCGGCGGGTCAGGCGCAGGATGATGTCGATATTGTCTGTCATTTCATCGACGGCGCGCCGCATGCGCAGCAGCGGCCCTTGATCGGCAATGCTCAGGCCGCCCCGCCGTTCGATGACATCCAGCGCACCGGCAATGACGGCAATGGGGGTGCGCAATTCATGGCTGGCCAGTCCCATGAGCGATTGTTCGCGTTTGACGTAGGTTTCCAGTTCATTGAGGAACACATTGAAGGAGCGGGCAATGGTTTTCAGTTCCGCGTCCTGATAATCGTCATCGACGCGCTGCATGCGCGGGGCTGGTTTGGTGTCCCGGATCTGGCGCGAGAGTTGCTGGACAGGTGACACCAGCCGTTTGCCGGTCAGGCGCGCCAGGAAGATGCCCAGCGCGATGACGGCAATACCCAGCAGCATCAGAAAACGATGGAATTCGTCTTCGCGGGTTTCAAACAGGGTGATATCTTTGGCCAGGTAAAAACTGCCGCCCTGGACTTCATTGCTGGTAATGAGAAAGGTGTGCTTGCCGACTTCGACTTCGCCGGAAAAGGGGAAGGGCAGACCGCGAAATAGCGCCGGCATGCGGGTGTCGGCCTGCATGCCGGAGGGCACGAAGTAGGCTGTCAGCGTCGCAATATCCCAGACCAGGATTTCGTTGGCGCGGGCATTGCTTAGCAGAAAGTCCCGCTCTGTCTGCATATCCATTTCCAGCAGCGACTCTTCCAACTGCTCATTGGCGATCAGCACGGATGCCACCGTGACGATGAAGGTAATGAGGATGGCTCCCAAAACGGTGCGGCGGATGCGGCGTTCAATGGTGCTGGTACGCTTCAGAGAGAAGATGGACATGGATCAGGCCTCCTCTGGAGGCATCATGCGGTAGCCGCGGCCGTGCAGGGTCTTGATGACATTGGCGCCCAGGTGTTCTTGCAGCAATTTGCGCAGCAGGTAAATGTGGGTGCGCAGGGTGTGCGGCTCGACTTCCTTATCGCCCCAGAGGCTTTGCGCCAGCTGCTCATAGGAAACGAAGTTGGGGTAGGCGCGTATCAGCACTTCCGTGATATTCGCCGGCATGCCTGAGAGTTGCAGGGGCGCGCCCTGGCTCAGGCTGATGCGCAGGGTGCCGGGATCGAAAGTGATGCTGCCGGCATGCAGCACCGGGGTGCCGCTGGTGTTGCGCCGGTACAGGGCTTCGATGCGTATCGCCAATTCCTTGAGGTGGAACGGTTTGACGAGATAGTCGTCCGCGCCCTGGGTAAAACCGGTGACTTTATCGTCGATATGGTCTTTGGCCGTCATCATGATGATGGGCGTGGCGCAGTGCAGGTCATTGCGTATGCGCTGGCACAGCGTAAAGCCAGACATGCCCGGCAGCATGATGTCCATGACGATGACGTCGTAGTCATTGGTCGAGGCCAAATGCAGGGCGACCAGGCCATCAGCGGCGAAATCCAGCAGATACCGCCCGTCTTCCAGAAAGTCGCTGATATTGGCGGCCAGCGCTGCATTGTCCTCGATCACCAGCACACGGATGCGCTGTTCATTCATGGCTGGACATTTCCTTTGCGGGCGATAAAGGTTCTTTGACTGGGATTGGCATAGACCAGGGAATAGCGCCGGTTTTTGAAAAGTACTGGGCTATCAGGCGGTAGTCCGGCCTGGCTCAGACGGTTGTTTTCAATAGCCAAAAATACGCCTGCCGGGTACTGCGCCAGAAATTCCGGGGTGACAGGGCCGCGGTGCAATTTGGCCGTGTCCTTAGAATAATAGCGTGCAGAAAATGGCAGCTTATCTTGATAATAAAGAGGTTGGCCGTTCAGCGCATGCACTTGTTGGGCGGCAATCAGGCTTTGTTCGTTTTTCAGAAGATCCGGGCGCGCGAGGACTGCCAGGCAAAACAGCACGCCAGCAAGTGGAACTGGGGCCGCGAGCGCCTCCCAGCGCCAGCGGGCTGTGCTGACAGGAGCGCGCTGCGCCAGGGCGCATGCCAGCAAGATGGCGAAGGCGGGGAGTGCAGGCTGCACATAAGTCCACAAAATATTGCCGGACAGGGTGAAAAACAGCGGCGTCGCCAGTGCCCAGAGCAACAACAGGCTGATGTCGGGCGGCAGGGCGTGCAGATTGGGCCATGTGTTGCGGTGCTGCCAGGCACGGCGGCCTAGCAGCCAGAGCGCGTAAGGGCCCCAGGGCAGGGTAGCCAGGAGCCAGTCCAGCCAGATGCTGCCATAGATGCGCTGATGAGCGCTGCCGTAAAGATCCCCTTGCCAGCCGGGATCAACGAAACGGTAGAAGTGTTCGCCGACGATGAAATACTGCAGGAAGCCGGGCGTTTTCAGTTCAGCCAATACATACCACGGGGCGCTGAGCGCCAGGAATAGCAGGGTGCCGCCCATCCAGGGTAAGCGGCGCAGGCTTGCCCCTGCGAGTTTGCGATGCCAGAGCAGCCAGGGCAGGATGACGGCCAAGACCAAGACAATCGCCAGCGGCCCTTTAGCCAGCATGCCCATTGCGAGTCCGGCAAAGAATGCGTAGCCCCAGGCTGGGCGCAAGCCCGTTTGCTGCTTGCTGAACGCGACCAGGCAAAGGGTGATGGCCAGTGTCAGATAGGCGTCGGTGAGTACAGCGCCAGCCAGCACAAAGGTCAGCAGGCAGGAGCTGTAGATCAGGGTGGCATAGCGGGCGGCGGTCTGTCCAAGGCGTTCTTTGGCGTAAGCGTAGATCAGGGCAGCGGTGGCCAGCGTTGCCAGCCAAGCGGGCACGCGGGCGGCGAAGTCGCTGTAGCCAAATAGCCGGAATGAGGCGGCAGAAGCCCAAAAGGCGAACGGAGGCTTGCCCCAGAAGGGGACGCCGGGTTCGAACCAGGGCGTGATCCAGTCACCGCTGGTGGCCATCAGCCTGGCGATTTCTGCATAGCGCGGTTCGGATGTATCCGCCATTGGCAGGATGGCCATCAGCGCCAGGCGCAGTCCGAATAGCGCGGCCAGCAGCCAGAGCCAGCGCGGCAGGCGTTCAGTGGAGACCATGTTGGTACTCCTGCATGGGGGCTTGGCGCTGTTCGGTCTGTATGCTGACGGCCTGGCCATGCAGAACGTCGCGGATCAGATAGACCGGACGTTGCTTGGTCTCCATATAAGTTTTGCCGACATACTCACCCAGCAGTCCCATCGTGACGAGTTGCACGCCGCCCAGGAACGCGATGATGGCCACGAGTGACGGATAACCTTGCACTGATTCGCCATACAACAGCGTTTTGGCGGCAATGAATAGGCCATAGGCCAGACCGGCGCCCGCGACGGCCAGTCCGAGGCCGGAGGCCCAGCGTAAGGGCTTGATGGAAAAGGACGTGATGCCTTCAATGGCCAAGCCGATCAGGCCGCGGTAGTTCCATTTGGTTTTCCCCGCAGCACGCGGTTGGCGTTCATAGAGGATCTGGGTGGTCGGGAAACCAATCCAGGCAAAGATGCCTTTCATGTAACGCGAGCGTTCGGGCAGTTGTTGCAGCGCCTGGACGGCGCGGGCGCTGAGCAAGCGGAAATCTCCCGTGTCTTCAGGAATGGGAACGTCGCTCAGATGGTTGAGCAGGCGGTAGTAGAGATGGGCGCTCAGACGCTTGTGCCAGGGGTCACCGGCACGGGAACGGCGGCGCATGGTGACGACATCGGCACCGGCGCGCCAGGCGCGCACCATTTCCGGGATCAGGGCAGGGGGATCCTGCAGATCGGCATCAAGAATGATGGTCGCGGCGCCAGTGCAATGTCCCAGGCCGGCAGACATGGCGGCTTCTTTGCCGAAGTTGCGGCTGAGGCGGACGACTTTGACGCCAGGTTGGGAAAAGGCGAGCGCGGCTAGTGCGGTGCTGCTGCCGTCCGTGCTGCCGTCATCGACAAAGACGATTTCATAACTGAGATCCAGGCTTTGCAGGACGGTGCTGAGTTGTTCATAGCACAAGGGCAGCACATCGACTTCGTTATAGACGGGGATGAGCAGGGACAAGGCCGGCAGTCGCGCCGCTGTCTGTGTGGGCGAGTGAAGGGAGCGGATGTGGTTCATAGGAACACGAATCTCCTGGAGGTCCCGCAAGGAAAAAGGGCGGGGGAGGCAGCGGCTGCAAGTGGCGCGGCAGAGGCAGGCACACCTTGGCGCAGGCACGGATTGCCGGCCTGAGATTGGGTAGGGAAAAGCAACCGCGCAAACATGACGAAAAACGATCCAGAATGAGGCAGAGGCGCGGGCGAAAGCGCCCCGAAGTGATGCCAGCGGATCGTAGATTTCGGCGCGTCGAAAGCGCGTCAAAGAAAAATGAAAAGCGCGTCAAATCCCCGCTAAAGCCCGGATTTACCGGGTTGCGGTGTCTTTAGACGGGCGTTTTATGCAGGAGGCGGCGACGCGCCGGGCAGGGCCTGGCGGTGCTCCGTCGCAGGCAGCAATGGGAGAGAGGTGAGTGTGCGGGGGGAAGGGGGCGGGTAGAGCAGGCGCCAGTGAGTGGCGGCGCGTTCGTGGCGCCCGGTGCCGCCGTTAAAGCGCGCCGCCCTGTTGCAGTTTGCGCCGGACCACCTCTTTCTGGGTCAGCGGTTTGATGGGGTTGTCCTGGAAGGCCTGCATGAAGTTGTCGCTGGTCCGCATGACGTGGGTCCAGAGGACGGTTTTCAGGCGGGCGATTTTGTTTTCACGGATCAGCTGGATCAGCATCGCGTGGTCATGCATGGAGCGCTTGGGCTCGTTCTTGGCATGCAGGGCCAGCTGGGTGCGCAAGGTGGCGACCCGGCCCATGATCATGCGATAGCCTTGCATGAGGTAACGGTTGCCGGCGTTTTCCAGGAAAGCGAGGTGGTATTGCGTATCCAGCTGGCCATAAGTGCGGATGTCGCCGTCTTCGACGGCCTGTTCCATTTGCGCCAGCAGGCGCTCCAGCGCTGCCGCCAGGTTGAGCGGATTGCGCATGACGGCCAGCTCGGCGGCCTGTAATTCCAGACAGGCGCGGTATTCGCATAGCTCGATGATGTCTTCCAGGGTAGGCGTGAAGACATAGGTGCCGGACTTGGGCACGATATTGACCAGCCCTTCGAGCTGCAGCAGGTTCAGGGCTTCGCGTATCGGTGTGCGGCTGACATCAAAGGCCGCGGCCAGGTTTTCCTCCGACAGGGCTTCGCCGAAGTCGAAAGCGGCATTGATGATGGCATCACGGATCTTGTCCGCGACTTCCGCGGACATGGAGGATTTGGTGGCGGTGCTTTTAGTTGGAGTCATGACAGAGCGGTCGAATGGCGTTTTGGCACATGGTCAATGGTTGGCCAGGAAAACGAAATAGCGAGATCGCAGACGCGGATGGCGGGAAGATCCCGGCCGGCAGGGACAGTGTCCCGGCACCGGTGGCCGTGGCTGGCAGTCATGGTCCGCTTCGATTATTGCGCACAATCTGGCCTTGTTCAATGTCGTGCAGGGGGACTGCGGCCCGTATCTGTGACATGGTGTTAGGCTACTCGCTAACCCGAATTGCATACTAGTTCTGCTATGCTAAGATCGCCAAAAAACATCGGACAGGCCGAGGAGGCGAGGGTGCTGCATACAGAGGATCAGTCCTGGTTCGCAGGGCGAGTCGTGGTAGTGACGGGGGGCGCTTCCGGGATAGGGCGGGCCATTGTGGAGCGCTTGCTGGCTTTGCAGGCCCGGGTATCGGTCTGGGATGTCCGTGAGGATCGCCTGGCGGCCTTGAGCCAGCAATATGGCGGGCAGGTACTGGCGCTCAAGGTGGATGTCAGTGACAAGGCCGCCGTGGATGCGGCGGCAGATCAGGTGGCAGAGCAGTGGGGCGGGATTGCGCACCTGGTCAATAATGCGGGCATTATCGGACGGCGCATGACGCTGGCCGATCTGGATGCGGCGGAACTGGACCGCGTGCTGAGCGTGAATCTCAAGAGTGTGTTTTTCGCGACGGCGGCCTTTGCCGCGCGCGGCGGCGTGTTCACGGACCGCTCCATGGTTTCCATGGCCTCTATCGCGGCGCGTACTGGCGGCATGGTGGGCAATATGGTTTACGCCGCCACCAAGGGCGCCATTGCCACCCTGACGCAATCCTTTTCCAAGGAGCTGGCGCCTGCCGTGCGTGTCAATGCCTTGTCGCCCGGCATTATTGATACCGAGATCCAGATGGATTCGCTGGGGGACCCCGGCGCCATTGCCGCGCTGGCGGACATTATTCCCCTGCGCAGGCTGGGGGCGCCGGCTGAAGTGGCCGAAGCCGCCGTCTGGCTGTTGTCGCCCGGTTCATCGTATGTGACCGCCAGTATGCTAGATGTGGCCGGTGGCCGCTGATTCACGCGCCAGGAGTCTGAATGATGTCAACATTGAAGGAATTGCTGAGTGCCGGCAAGCTGATCCAGGCCCCAGGCGCCGCGGATGCGCTAACGGCGCGTCTGGTGGAGCAGGCGGGTTTTCCGGCGGTATATATGACAGGGTTCGGCGCGACGGCCACGACGCTGGGCATGCCGGATCTGGGCTTGATGACACAGACCGAAATGCTGGAGCATGCCAGGCGCATGGTGCGTGCCACCGCATTGCCTGTCATTGCCGATGCCGATACTGGCTATGGCGGCATTACCAATCTGCTGCGCACAGTAGAAGATTATGCGCAGGTCGGCGTGGCGGCGATTCACCTGGAAGACCAGACCCTGCCCAAGCGCTGCGGCCAGCTTAGCGGGGTGCAATTGGTGGATGCCGACGCGCAGGTGCGCACGCTTAAGGGGGCGGTGCGGGCCCGCGCCTGGTCGGACATGCTGTTGATTGCGCGCACCGATGCCCTGGGTGTGCATGGGGTGGAGGAAGCGGTGCGGCGCGCCAATCTGTACGCTGAAACCGGTGCTGATCTGGTGTTTGTCGATGGCGTCAAAACCATTGCGCAGGCCGAGGCGATTGCGCGCCATGTGCCGGGCCGCAAGGTGTTGAGCATTGTGGATGGCAATGAAACACAGCAGCTGACGGCATCCGATATTGAGCAAATGGGCTTTGATGTCGTGTTCTATGCGCTTTCCACCCTGCTGGCCGCCGCGCGTGCGTCGGCCCGGGTGCTGGAAGCCTTGAGCGTCAATGGCAATACCATGGCCGTCACCGACGATCTGGCGACCTACGGCGAGTTCATGAAGATGGTGGGTTTGCACCGCTATCACGATTTCGAGAAGGAATTCGGCCAGGCCTGATCGGGCGATAGAGCCGGAGACAACAAGGAGAGGAGCTGGAAATGAAGAAACTCGCAGTGATAAGCGGTTTGGCGCTGGCCCTGACGATAGGGGTATCCACCGCCGCCAATGCTCAGGAGCGTGCGCGCTGGCGCATGCATTCCGCCTATGCCAAGGCCATGCCTGTGGCGGGCGCGACGGCTTTCCAGATCGGTGACGAAGTCAAGTTGCTGTCGGATGGAAAATTCGATATCCGTGTATTTGAACCCGGCGCCATCGTGGCCGGTACACAGTATTACGATGCGGTCTCCAAGGGTGCGATTGACGCGGCTTACGGCTCCCCCGGTTTCAACGTCGGCAAGAATTCTGCCTATGCCTTTTTTGCAGCGGTTCCCTTTGGCCCCGGCGCGGGTGAAATGCTGGCCTGGCTGCGCCATGGCGACGGCCTGAAACTGGCGCAGGAGATGTATGCCCGCGACAATATCCATATGCTGCCTTGCGGGATTCTGCCGCCGGAAAGCGGCGGCTGGTTCCGCAAGGAAATAAAATCGCTGGATGATTTGCGCGGCCTGAAAATGCGCTTCCTCGGCCTGGGCGCCAAGGTGATGGAAGAGTTCGGCGTGTCCACGCAGCTGCTGGCGCCGGGTGAAATTTATCAGGCGCTGGAATTGGGCACGCTCGATGGCGCTGAACAATCCGTCCCGGCGATTGACCGCGGCCTGGGGTTCTACCAGATCGCCAAGTTCAATTACTTCCCCGGCTGGCACCAGCAATCGACGGTGCAGGAATTGCTGATCAACAAGGACAGCTGGAGCAAGTTGAACCCGGCGCAGAAGACCATGATTGAAATGGCTTGCGACCGCGCGCTGGTGGATCAGTTTGCCGCCGGTGAAGCCGGCCAGTACGACATCATGCGCCAGAACGAGGCGGATGGCGTGCAGATCAAGATGTGGCCGCCCGAGATGCTGGAAGCCTTCAGCAAAGCCTGGGATAAGGTCGTGAAGCAGGAAGTGGCGCAGAACCCGGATTCCGCCAAGGTCTGGGAAAGCCTGTCCAAGTTCCGTGACGACTACAAAATCTGGGGCGAACGCGCTTATCTCCAATAAGCGGTCAGGCTGGCAGTGCCCGGGTGGGCGCTGCCTTTGCCCTCAGGCAGGAGCCGCCGCGCGGCGGCTCTGTCACGCTGGAATTTGATGGCCGTTAGTGGAGCCCGCCATGCGCCAGTTACTTGTAGTGTCAGACATGCTGTCCAGACTGTGCGCGGGTGTGGCGCGTCTGGGCTCATGGCTGATTCTTCCCCTGATTCTGGTGATCGTCTATGACGTCGTCACCCGCAAGATCGTTTTCATCCAGCAGTGGGTCATGAACAGCTGGTTGTACGAATACATTTCCCCGACCAAGCTGCAGGAAGCGGAGTGGCATTTGCATGCCATGATTTTCCTGATGGCCTATGCGCTGGCCTATCTGAACAGCGCGCATGTCCGCGTCGATCTGTGGCGTGAAAAACAGTCTGAACGCCGCCGCGGCTGGGTCGAACTGATCTGCATCCTGATTTTTGCGCTCCCGTTTTGCGGCGTGCTGGTGTACGAAGCCTGGCAGTTTGTGATGAATGCCTATGTGCAAGGCGAAGGCTCTTCTGCCTTGACGGGGATTCCGCACCGCTGGGTGATCAAGTCGTTTCTGTTGCTGGGAGTCTCGCTGCTGGTGCTGGCGCTGCTGGCGACGCTGGCACGCCTGGTGATTTTCCTGTTTGGGCCGCAGGCCTTGCGCCCGGAGGCCTTGGCGCGGCTGGGCATGGTTCAGCAGCCGGCGGATGAAAACGCGCGTGATTCTGCCGAGGTGCAGTGATGGAAGCCCTCTACAACCATTTTTACGACTACCTGGGCGGTTACATGTTCATCGCCCTGGCGCTGTTCGTGTTCACCGGCTTTCCGGTCGGCCTGGTGCTGGGCGGCCTGGCGCTGCTGTTCGCCCTGGGCGGCATAGGCCTGGGCGTGATGCATACGTCCGAGCTGTATCTGTTTGTCGAGCGGCTGTGGCAGAACGCGGCCAATAACCAGATCCTCGTGGCGGTGCCCTGCTTTATTTTCATGGGCATCATGCTGGAGAAAAGCCAGGTGGCCGATAACCTGTTGCGCGTGCTGCAGCTGCTGCTGCGCCGTGTGCCTGGCGGTCTGGCGCTGGCCGTTGCCTTGCTGGGGACGATTCTGGCGGCGACAACAGGCATCATCGGGGCGTCGGTCGTGATGCTGACCATGATGGCTTTGCCGGCCATGCTGGCGCAGAAATACGATGTGCGGCTGGGAACGGGGATTATTGCCGCCAGCGCGACACTGGGCATTCTGCTGCCGCCGTCCGTGATGCTGGTCATGATGGCCGACCTGATGGCCATTTCGGTTGGCAATCTGTTTTTGGCGGCCATCCTGCCAGGCCTGATGCTGGCGGCGTTCTACTGCATTTATGTGGTGGTGATTTCCATGATCAAGCCGCAGCTGGCGCCGCGCGTGGAACGCCAGGAAAGTGAAATCGGCGCCTGGAATCTTTTGATGCTGGTCATTAAAGGGGTGCTGCCGGTTTCTTTCCTGATCGTGCTGGTGTTGGGCTCCATCTTCGCCGGGTGGGCCACGCCGACGGAAGCCTCTGGCATCGGCGCTTTTGGCGCGATTTTGCTGGCGGCTTTTTCGGGCAAGCTCAAACGCGCCATAGTGGATAAAGTCTGCATGCAGACGGCGCTGACTTCGGCCATGATCTTCCTGATCTTCGGCGGCGCGACGGCCTTTTCCTATGTGTTCCGCGCGCTGTATGGCGAAGACCTGATCCTGGATTTCATCCAGTGGATGGGGCTGACGCACTGGAGTCTGCTGTTCCTGCTGATGGTCGTGATTTTCCTGCTGGGCTTTTTCTTCGATTGGCTGGAAATCACCTTGATTATCCTGCCGGTGTTCGCGCCCATTATTGGCAGCTTCGCGCCGGAGTTCGCGCCAGCGCTGGGGATAGAGCACTTGTCGCCGGAAGACCAGAAGTCCATGGTGCTGCTGTGGTTCGCCATTCTGGTGTCCGTGAATCTGCAGACTTCGTTCCTGACCCCGCCATTCGGTTTTGCCCTGTTCTTCCTGAAGGGCGCGGCGCCGTCGTCGGTCAGCATCAAGGATATCTATCGTGGCGTGACGCCTTTTGTCACGATCCAATTGCTGGGTGTGCTGGTATTGGCGCTGTTCCCGGCCATTGTGTTCTGGCTGTTGTAAGGCAGCACTGCCCGGGCCAAGGCCCGGGCAGTTCCGTGTCGCGCGGTAAGGTCCGGGCCGTTGCCTGGCGATGATTACAGGCGCAAAGACAGGGGCGCGGCGCCCGCATGGATGCTGGCGGTGGCCAGACGCGCCGGTTGCATCAGATTGATCAGTTCCACCCGGTTGCGCACGCCGGTTTTGGCATAAATGCTTTTGACCTGGCTGCGTATGGTTTCCGGGGAGCGCTGATGCCTGGCGGCAATCACGGTCACGCTATGGCCTTCGGCGATGCTGCGCAGCACGCGGGTTTCGGCGTCGCTGAGCCGGTAGGCCAGCGAGAAATACTGGTAGTCGTGCAGGACGCCGTCGCCCTGTTGCGGCCCTTCTACCAGCACGAGGACGGTCGGGCCTTCAAAAAAGAGCGAGATGGGGTCTTTATTCACACGGATCAGGGTCAGCCGCGTCTGTTCGTGGATGAAGCTTGCGACCTTGGCGCCGTCGTACTGGCGTGTCAGCATTTGCTCAAAGCCTTGCATCGCCTTGGGCAGGCTCAGGCGCAGCCGCCCGTTGATGCCTATGCCTAGCGGTTTGCCCGATTTGGCGAAAGCTTGCCCGGTGCGGGAGATGAATTTCACCTGGCCGTAATCGCCGCAGATGGCATAGCCGATGTCGATGGCGTCGAGTAACGTGGCCCCGATATCGGCGAAGTTCTGCTGGAACAGCCCCTTGCGGTAAAAGCGGGCGGCGCGCTGCAAGTGCGGCGCGATGCGTATCAGCTGGCGCGCGTAGGGACGATTGAGGTCTATGTCATTGCGTGCCGTCAGCACGGACAGAATGAAGGCGCAGTGCGCGTTGTCTTCGAAGTCCTCGCGTTCTATCGTGACACCCATGATGGAGTTGGCCGAGATCGGCTTCATGAAGCCGTTGTAGTACTCGGTGCGCGAGAATTTCTCGAAAGGAATGACTTCTTCCAGCAGGACGCCTTCGCCGGTTTTGCGTATGTCGCAGTTAAAGCGCAGGGGGTTGAGGGCGCCATAATGGTTCACGAAGGAGTCCATCGTGGACGCTTCGATACCGGTCGATAGAATGAAGGGCTGATAGTTCTGCGAGGTGTCGCTCAGGTGGAGCGTGGCTTTGCCTTCAGGTAAGGGGCGGGCAATGGTTTCCAGCAATGCCGTCCACGAGATCTCGCCCACCAGCGTGGCGTAGATGGCATCAATCAGTTCATCGTCGCTGTGGGCGTTAGCAGTCATGCGCTGTCCTGTTCAAGGTGGCGTTGCGGGAGCTGCCTGATAGCGCTGGAAGGCCTGCTGTGGCACGAGACAGCGCTATCAATCCATTATGGACGAGTTGTGGCCCTTAGGGGGGCGCGGCAGGCGTTTCCGCCAGGCTCAGGCTCAGGCGCCGGCAGGACGCTGGCGGCTATAGGCCAGCAGGATGATGCCGGTAATGACGATGGCGCCGCCAATAAGCTGCGTGGTGTTGAACATCTGGCCCAGCACCAGCCAGCCCAGACAGAGCGACGCGACAGGCTCGATGTTCATGACGGGCGCATTGCGCGCCATATCCAGGCGTGGCGCGAAGACAAACAGCGAACTGAAGGCAATCGTGTAGAGAATGCTCAGCAGCACCAGGGCCAGCCAGCCCAGGGAATTGGCCGGGACAGCCATGCCGCCGGGAATGATATCGGCCAAGCCGGCGATTACCATGCCGCTAAAGACGATCAGGATGGTGTAGAAGCTGCGCACCGGGCCGGGGACGGCCGAGAGTTTGTGTTCGGTGATCCACATGCCGACGGCGAAGACGCAGGCCGCGCCGAAACTGAACAGCAGGCCGGTGACCCAGTGCGGGCCAAGTTCATGGCCGCCATTGATCAGGGTGGGCAGGTCCAGAACAAACAGCAGGCCAAAAAGAATCAGGGCCATGATGCCGGCGGTTTTGCGCGTGGGCGGTTTGCCGCCCAGCGCCCAGGTGAGCAGGGCCAGCAGGATGGGAAAGGTATTGGCCACCAGCAGCGCCAGCGCGACGGGGATGCGCGCCACAGCGGAATACAGAAACAGGCTTTGCATGGCAATCAATAGCCCCAGGACTATTTGCCATTTGCGGGTGCCGGCTGGCATGCGCGGCGCCTGGCGCAGCCAGAGCAGGAGGGCGGTCAGGGCCAGCAGGCTGGCGCCGGAGCGAAACAGAATGGCCACCAGCAGGCCGGCGCCGTTGTCGAAAGCCAGGCGTGCGGAAACGTGGTTGCCGGCAAAACAGGTGCCAAGCAGCAGCAGAATCGCAATAGCGAGATGGCGGGGCAAGGGCTGTGCAATGACAGGCGCGGTCATGGTGTCTCCGTAGGCGGCAGGGGGATGGCCCGGCCAGTCTGCCCGCGCTGCGGTCAGCAGGCGGGCAAGTGTTTTTATTCGCTGCGTCCGGCCAGGACGAAAGCGCCCGTCTGGCCGGGCCAAGGGGCATTTCGCCGGCGTCAGCGTGGCATCAGGGCGGCGTAAAGGGATTCAAGGGGGTGCGGTCTGGCGTGCCGGGTGTGGCGGCAGGCATGGACAGCAGTAGGGCGGCGCGCCGGTCGGGCAGCATCGTAACGTCAGGATTATGGCATTTTCCATGCTGTCAGGACAGCAAGAGCCAGGCCTGGCGCGGGGCCAAGATGGGCATGTTATCTTTTGCTAAAGATGCAATGCCGCGGGGCAGGCCATGCCGCGTCAGGACATTGCGGGAAATGGCATTCATGTTTTTCTGGGGAACGCATGCAACAACGGGGACAGAATCCGGGGCCGGCAGCGCATGCCGCGCCAGAGGTGGGGGCACCTCTTGCGCAGGGCGATAGCCGGCAGGCATTGCCTTGGCACACCCTGCCGGCGGAGCAGGTGCTGACGTATTGGCAGAGCAGCCCGGCAGGGCTGGATAGCGCGCAGGCGGCCCAGCGGCGGAAGACCTACGGCCCGAATCGTTTGCCGGTGGCGGCGGGCAAGCCAGCCTGGCGGCGTTTTCTGGCGCAGTTCCACAATAGCCTGATCTATCTGCTGCTGGCGGGGGCATTGCTCAGCCTGGTGCTGGGCCATGGCGTGGATGCCGCGGTCATCCTGCTGGTGGTGGTGGTCAATGCCATTACCGGTTTTGTGCAGGAGGGGCGAGCGCAACAGGCCATGGATGCGATCCGGCGCCTGATCGCGCCCCACGCGACGGTGTTGCGTGATGGCGGCCGCATGGTGTGTGAGGCGGCGGATCTGGTTCCTGGCGATATCGTGCTGCTGGAACCGGGCGACCGGGTGACGGCGGATTTACGTCTGTTGCGCGCCCGCGGGCTGATGGTGGATGAAGCCATCCTGACTGGCGAATCCGTCAATGCGGTCAAGCAGAGCGGCATCAATGCGCGGGATGCCGCGCTGGGTGACCGCTCGGGCATGGCATTTTCTGGCACGCTGGTGGTGGCTGGCATGGGCGCGGGCGTGGTCGTGGGAACGGGGGCGGCGACGGAAATCGGGCGCATCAGCACGCTCATGGGCCAGGTGGAAGTGCTGAGCACGCCGTTGCTGCGTCAGGTGGACCGCTTCAGCCGTATTTTCGGGCTGGCTGTCCTGGTTTGCGCAGCCTTGCTGTTTGTGTTTGCAGTCGGGGTACGCAGTTATGGCTTGCTGGACGCCTTGATGGCGGTGGTCAGCCTGGCGGTTGCGGTGGTGCCCGAAGGCCTGCTGGCCGTTATGACGATTACGCTGGCGATTGGCGTGCAGCGCATGGCGCGGCGCCAGGCCATTGTGCGCCGGCTGCCCGCGGTGGAAACCCTGGGCGCGACTTCCATTATTTGCTCCGATAAAACCGGCACGCTGACGCGCAATGAAATGACGGCCCGGCGCCTGGTGATGGCGGATGCCTGCTGGGACACCTCAGGCCAGGGTTATGCGCCGCAAGGGGAGCTGGTGCCGCTGGCGGCGGCAGGCCCGGAGGCGGCCCAGGCCTTGCTGCGTTGCGGCCTGTTGTGCAACGACGCCCGTTTGTACCAGGAACCGGATGGCGCCTGGTGCGTGCGCGGTGACACCATGGAAGGGGCGCTGCTGGCGCTGGCGGCCAAGGGCGGCCTGGATGCGGCTGAAGAAAGAATGGCCTGGCCGCGCCTGGATGAAATCCCGTTTGATGCCCGCTATGCCTATATGGCGACCCTGCATGGTGATGCGGCGGGCAGCGGCGCCCGGCTGTTGTGCCTGAAAGGCGCGCCGGAAAAAGTGCTGGCGCGCTGCGCGTCGCAGCGCGCCGCGCAGGGTGACACTTTGCTGGGCCGCCCATATTGGGACGCGCAGATTGCCGCGCTGGCAGAGCAGGGCCAGCGGGTGCTGGGTTTCGCGGTGCGCGAGCTGGGCGCGGAGGAAAGCCTGCCGCTGGATCCGGCGGGCCTGGCGGATGATTTTGTCATGCTGGGCGTCATCGGTTTCATTGATCCGCCGCGTGACGAAGCGCTGGCTGCCGTGCGTGATTGTCTCAGCGCCGGTATCGAGGTCAAGATGATTACTGGCGACCATGCCGCGACCGCGCTGGCGATTGCGCGGCAACTGGGTTTGCAGCCGGATCCCGAGGTGCTGAGCGCGGCTGCGCTCGATAACATCAGCGATGCCGACCTGCCTGCCGCCGCGCAGCGGACGGCCGTATTTGCCCGCGCGACGCCCGAACATAAACTGCGGATTGTGCGGGCGCTGCAGTCACGCGGCGCCGTTGTGGCCATGACCGGCGACGGTGTTAACGATGCGCCCGCCCTCAAACAGGCGGATGTCGGGGTGGCGATGGGAGGCAAGGGGACTGAAGCGGCCAAAGAGGCGGCGGAAATCGTGCTGGCCGATGACAACTTTGCCTCGATTGTGGCGGCGGTCAAAGAGGGGCGTACCGTTTATGACAATCTGACCAAAGTGATTTCCTGGACGTTGCCGACCAATGGCGGTGAGGTCATGGTGGTGATTCTGGCCTTGCTGATGGGTTGGGTGCTGCCCATGTCCACGGCGCAAATTCTCTGGATCAATCTTGCCACGACGGTCACGCTGGGGCTGGTGCTGGCATTCGAACCGGCAGAGCCGGGCGTGATGGCGCGTCCGCCGCGTCCTGCCGGGCAAGCGCTGCTGTCGGGGTTTTTGCTGTGGCGGGTGGGTTTTGTGTCTTTCCTGTTCATGGTGGGCGCCCTGGGTATTTTTTTGTTTTTGCAGGCTGGCGGCGCGCCGCTGGAAGTGGCGCGCACGGCCGTCGTGAACGTGATCGTGGTGATGGAGGTCGCCTATTTGTTCAGCGTGCGTTATCTGCACATGCGCTCTTTCCACTGGCAGGGGATCAAGGGCACGCCAGCGGTCGCGTTGGCGCTGGTGGCGGTGACAGCCGGGCAGCTGCTATTCACTTATGCGCCTTTCATGCAGCGCTGGTTCCAGACTGCGCCATTGACGGCCGGGCAGGCGGCTGCGGTGCTGGCCGTGGGGGCTGCCTTGTTTGTTTTGCTGGAAATTGAAAAGGCGCTGGCCCGGCGCTGGCTGGGCGAGGTGGTCTAGGGCTTGCCGCCAGGCGCGGCCAGCGCCTGGCGCTAAGGCCGCGTCAGGCCTAGTCAGGCCTCGTTGAGCATGCTTTCCTGTTTGATGCGGCGGTGTCTGGCTTCCATTTCTTCGCGCAAGGCCCGCCGCTGGATTGCGGCTTCATAGCGCTGGCGTTCTTCCAGCGTGACGGGCTGCAGCGCAGGCACGGCGGTGGCCTTGCCGGTGTCATCCACGGCGACCATCGTGAAATAGCAGCTGTTGGTGTGGCGCACCATTTGCTGGCGGATATCTTCCGTCACGACTTTGATGCCGATTTCCATGGATGTTCTGCCGGTGTAGTTGACGCTGGCATAGAAGGTGACGAGTTCCCCGACATGAATGGGCTGGCGGAACATGACCTGGTCCACTGAGAGGGTAACGACGTAGCTGCCGGCGTACCGGCTGGCACAGGCGTAGGCAACCTGATCCAGGTATTTCAGGATCGTGCCGCCGTGGACGTTGCCGGAAAAATTGGCCATGTCCGGTGTCATCAGGATACTCATGGAAAGCTGGTGGCGATGTTCATTCATGTGCGGCTGCCGAAGGAGAGCAAAAAGGCCGATTCTAGGTCTTGTTGCCCGGGAAAAGGGCGTGCGGGCCGCCCAGGCGCTGATAAGTGCCGTTATCCGTGCGTGCGGCCAACCCAGCCAGCTCCAGTTCCCACAGCGCGGCGCTGACAGCGGCGGCATCCATCGCGCTGCGCTGCGCCAGATGGTCCAGGGGGGCCGGGACATCGGACAGAAAAGGCAGCAGCCGGAGGGCGTTGGCCGGTGCCGGTGCCGGGGCTGGCGCGGCGGCGAGGGGGGCTGCGGCGCGGCCCGGGAGGGCCGGGCAGGGAGGCAGTTCTTCCAGGATGTCGGCCACGGTTTCGACCAGCTTGGCTCCTTGGCGGATCAGGGCATGGCAGCCGTGGGACAGCGGGGCATGGATAGAGCCGGGCAAGGCGAAAACTTCCCGGTTTTGTTCGGCGGCCAGACGGGCCGTGACCAGCGAGCCGCTGCGCGTGGCGGCTTCGATGACCAGCGTACCGAGGGTGAGCCCCGCCACCAGGCGGTTGCGGCGCGGGAAGTGCCCCGGCAGCGGCGGTGTGCCTGGCGGATAGTCGGAGAGGATGGCGCCTTGCCGGGTGATGCGCTGGGCCAGTGCGGCATGGCTGGCAGGGTAAATGATGTCCGGGCCGCAACCCAGGATGGCCAGGGTGGCCGCCGAGTCAGGCGCGCCATCCAGCGCGCCGAGATGGGCGGCGGCGTCGATGCCGCGTGCGAGGCCGCTGACGATCAGCCAGCCCGCGCGTGCCAGCGCCTGGGCGAAGGCCTGGGCATTTTGCCTGCCCCCGGGCGTGGCGTTGCGGGCGCCGACGATAGCCAGGGCGGGCCGGGCCAGCGCGTGGGGATCGCCTTCGAGATAGAGGACGAGCGGGGGATCGGCCAGTTGGCGCAGCCGTTCGGGGTAGCAGTCATGGAGCAGGGGGATGGCATGGCGCGCAGGGTGGCCGCGCAACCAGGCCTGGGTTTGCGCCAGGCGCGCAGCCAGCTCAGGGGCGGCGGCCTGGCTCAGTTGCCGGGCCAGGCCAGGGGGCAGCCATGCGGCCAGCGCGCCGGCGGTCTGCTGGTAAATATGCGCCGGTGTGCCGTAATGCTGCAGCAAGGCGAGCGCTGCGCGCAGCGGCAGGCCGGGTTCCTGCGCGAAACGCAGCCAGGCGGACAGGTCGGAAGCGTGAAGGGAGTAGGCGCTGGGCATGATGCCAGTCTGGCATGCCCGCTGGGCCGCCGAAAGGAAAGTGTGAGCATTTCGGCACACTTGGCCGCGCAGGCAGGGGCTTCACCCGTTCATTCTCATGGCTTTTCCCGTGGCGGCGGGGAAGATGATTTATGATGTGCTTGTGCGCGTCTTAGGGCGCTTTTTGTGTTCCTTCGGTTCCTTGCCATGGCATTGCTCCCCATTCTCCGTTATCCCGATCCTCGTCTGCACAAGGTTGCCAAACCTGTCGAGCAGGTTGACGAGCGTATTCGCCAATTGGTGCGAGACATGGCGGAAACCATGTATGAAGCGCCCGGCGTCGGCCTGGCGGCAACGCAGGTCGATGTGCACGAGCGCGTCGTCGTGATTGATGTCTCTGAAAACCAGGAAGAGCTGCGGGTGCTGATCAACCCGGAAATTCTCTGGCATAGCGACGACAGCAAGATTTATGAAGAGGGCTGCTTGTCGGTGCCTGGCGTGTACGACGAAGTCTGCCGTCCGTCCCAGGTCAAGGTACGGGCCATCAATGAAAAGGGCGAAACCTACGAGTTTGACGCCGATGGCCTGCTGGCTGTCTGCGTGCAGCACGAAATCGACCACTTGGATGGCAAGGTGTTTGTCGAGTATCTGTCCAGCCTGAAGCTCAACCGCATCCGCAACAAGTTGCGTAAGCAGGCCCGCGAGCTCTCGCGCGCCTGATCCCCGCCGCTGCCGGGCGTTCGTGTCCCGGCGGCCTGTTCCGCCGCGGTGCCCTGACTGGGCGCGCGTCCGTCAATTGCTGTTACTCCTGAATCTTACCCATGCGACTTGTCTTTGCCGGGACACCGGAATTCGCACGCATCGCTTTTGATGCGTTGCTGGCAGCGGGGCATGAAATCGTGCTGGTGATGACGCAGCCCGATCGTCCGGCCGGCCGCGGGATGAAGTTGATGGCCAGTCCGGTCAAACAGGCCGCGCTGGCAGCGGGTATCGAAGTGCTGCAGCCGCGTAGCCTGCGGCTGAATGGCAAGTTTCCTGATGAGGCCAGCGCAGCCCGTGCCGCGCTGGAAGCGGCGCAGCCGGATGCGATGATTGTCGCGGCCTATGGCCTGATTTTGCCGGCCTGGACGCTGGCGTTGCCGCGCCTGGGCTGCCTCAATATTCATGCCAGCCTGTTGCCGCGCTGGCGCGGCGCAGCACCGATCCAGCGTGCCATCGAAGCCGGGGACGAACGTACCGGCGTGACCATCATGCAGATGGATGATGGGCTGGATACTGGCGCCATGCTGCTGGAAAAAAGCACGCCCATCGGGCCTCAGGATAATGCGGCGCAGCTGCATGACAGGCTGGCGGCGCTGGGCGGCGGGGCCATTGTCGAAGCGCTGGCAGGGCTGGCGCGCGGCGAGCTGGCAGCGGTGCCGCAGCCCGAGGAAGGTGTGTGTTACGCCGCCAAGCTGGATAAGGCGGAAGCGCCGCTGGATTTCACCCTGCCGGCTGCCTGGTTGGCGCGGCGCATCCGCGCCTTTGACCCGGTGCCGGGCGCGACGGCGCGCCTGCCTGGGCTGGCCGATCCGGTCAAAGTGTGGGAGGCCCAGGCCTTGCCTGATGATGCCGCTTCCCGCGGCCAGGCGCCGGGCAGTGTGCTGGCGGCTGCGCCCGAGGGCATTGATCTGGCCACGGCAGACGGCCGTCTGCGTTTGCTGACGCTGCAGAAGGCGGGGGGCAAACGCCAGCCGGTGGATGTATTTGTGCGCGGCTGGCAAGCCGCCGGGGAGCAAGGCAAATGACGGCGGGTGCAGTGCTTCAGGCGCCCTTGTCGGCGTTGTTGCTGGATACGGCTGCCGCGGTTGAGGCGGTGCTGGCAGGGCGGTCTTTGACGGAAGTTCTGGAAGAATTGCCGGCGGCGCGGCGTCCGGCGGCACAGGCCCTGTCTTCGCATGTGATGCGCACCCTGGGAACGGCGATTGCAGATCGTTCGTTTCTGGTGCGGCGCCGGCCGGAACAGCCATTGTTGAATGCCTTGTTGCTGAGCACCCTGGCGTTGCTGGATGCGGCTGTGCGCCATGAGCAGGGCAAGGCCTTGCCGCATGAACCCCATTACGCGCCATATACGCTGGTTGACCAGGCCGTGGAAGCCGCTGCCGGGCATGCGCGGCTGAAGCATTTCAAGTCTCTGGTCAATGCGGTGGCCCGCAGTTTCCTGCGCGAGTATGAGCAACTGCCGCGGGATCATGTGGAGGCGCGCTGGAACTTCCCGGAATGGTGGGTGCGAAAATTGCAGTTTGCCTGCCCGGATGATTGGCAGGCCGTGCTGGAAAGCGCGGCAACGCCAGCGCCCTTGACCTTGCGCGTCAACCGCCGCCGCGCATCGCTTGCCCAGGTGGCCGATGCGCTGGCTGAAGCTGGCATACAGGCTGAAACAGTGGGGCAGTGGGGACTGGTGCTGCACGGTTCGCATCTGGTGGCGCGTTTGCCGGGCTATGAAGAAGGCTGGTGGTCGGTGCAGGACGCCGGTGCCCAGCTGGCAGCGGAATGGCTGGCGCCGCGCGACGGCATGCGCGTGCTGGATGCCTGCGCCGCGCCGGGCGGCAAGACCGCCCATTTGCTGGAGTGCGCTGATCTCGATCTGCTGGCGCTGGACGCGGATGCGGGCCGCTTGGCGCGGGTACATGAAAATCTGGCGCGGCTGCGCCTGAACGGCCCCGGCGTGCAGGTGCGCGCCGGGGATGCGGCGCGGCCGGAAAGCTGGTGGGATGGCCGGCAATTTGATGCCATGCTGGTCGATGCGCCCTGCACCGCGTCAGGTGTCGTGAGACGCCATCCGGATATCCGCTGGTTGCGGCGCGAGGCGGATGTGCAAAAAACGGCGGCATTGCAGCGCCGGATGCTCGATGCGCTCTGGCCATTGCTGGCGCCTGGCGGTCGTCTGTTATATGTCACATGCTCGCTGTTCCCGGAAGAATGCGCGGGTCAGGCCAAGGCATTCCTCAAGTCGCACAGCGATGCGGTAGCCTTGCCAGCGCCGGGGCAATTGCTGCCGGTTGGGGCGAATGCAACACTGTCGCAGCAGCATGACGGTTTTTTCTACGCCTTGTTTGCCAAGCAGGCCTGAATCGCCAAGAATGATGGCTATGCCACGCATTTCTTTTCTCCTCCTCCGAAACCTGCTTGCGCTGGTTTCGCTGTGTCTGGCGGCATGTTTGCTGCCAGCGGGGGCGGCGTTCGCCAATCAGGCGGACATCTCCGTGTCTTTCCGGCACGGTGATGTGGAAATCGACGCCCAATTGCCGTTTGAATTGAATGCGGAACTGCGTGATGCCGCGGAACGTGGCGTTCCCCTGTATTTCAGCGTCGATCTGGAAGTGGACCGCAAACGCTGGTGGTGGTTTGATGCCACGGAAATCGAGTCGCGCATTACCTGGCGGGTGCTTTACAACGCTTTGACGCGCCAATGGCGTGTGGGAACCGGGGACTTGTCCCTGCCGGTGGCGGGCCTGGAAGACGCCATGGATGTCGTGCGTACCATCCGGGGCTGGCCGGTCGCGAAGTTGTCCGATCTGTCCGCCGGGGTGCGCTATGAAGGCCGCTTGCGCCTGCGCTTGGATACGTCGCGCTTGTCACGGCCATTTCAGATCAATGCGTTCAATAGCAGCGCATGGACGGCCAGTTCTCCCTGGTACGAATTTTCGTTCAAGGTACCGGATACGGTAGCGGAAGGCCCATGAGCCAGATGTTGCGCATGGCCTTGCTGTTGGGCGGCGCGTGTGGGCTGGCGCTGCTGGCCATGCTGGTCTGGTCCACGGCCAATGCTTCCCGTTTTGCTGAATATTATGATTTGCTGTTGCTGCTCAATGGCGTGCTGGCCCTGGCAATGTTCGTCTGGGTGCTGGGGCTTAGCCTGCGCATGTGGCGGCAGTTCAGGCGGCGAGCCTTTGGCGCTCGGCTGACGGCGCGTTTTGCGCTGTCTTTTGCCGTGATCGGCGTGGTGCCGGGCGTTGCCATCTATATGCTGTCCGTGCAATTCATGTCCCGCTCCATCGAGTCCTGGTTCAATGTGCGCGTCAACGCGGCGCTGGAAGCCGGCCTGAATCTGGGGCGGGCGGCGCTGGATTCGCAACTGGCGGAACTGGAAGCGCGCGGGCGTGCCATGTTGCTGGAGCTGAACCGCACCAGCGACGCCGATATGGCGCTGGCGCTGACCCGTTTGCGCGCCGCCCATAGCGTTTCCGACGCGATGGTGTTTACCAGCAATGGCCGTTCGATTGCTTACTCGACGGAAGGCTATGGCGCCTTGTTGCCGGAATTGCCACCTTCTTCCGTGATGAATCAGTTGCGGATAGCGCGCAGCTACGCGGCGGCGGAATCTGATGAGTCCAGCGGCGCGGTGGGGCGAGAACGCCTGTATTTGCGCGTGGTGCTGCCTTTGTCGTCGGATGCGACGATAGACCGCTTGCGCGGCGGCTGGGGCACGGGCGATCCGCGCTGGCTGCAGCTGATTCAGCCTGTGCCGGAACAGATTGCCTACAACGCCAGCCGGGTACAGGAAGGCTTTCGTGATTATCAGGAATTGTCCTTGTCACGGCTGGGGCTGCGCAAGCTTTACGGCATTACACTGACCATGGCCTTGCTGATGACGGTATTTGCGTCGGTGGCGGTGGCTCTGGCGCTGTCGCGCCGGCTGGTGCGCCCCTTGCTGACGCTGGCATCCGGGACCAAGGCTGTCAGTGTCGGAGATTACCGGCCCTTGCCGGAGCCGCCGGGCAATGATGAGGTCGGCCAGCTGACCCGCTCATTCAATGCCATGACACGGCAGCTGGGTGAAGCGCGCGTCATGGTAGAGCGCAACCGCCAGCAGCTGGAACGCTCCAACGTGTATCTGGAAAGCGTGCTGAGCAACCTGTCTTCCGGGGTATTGGTCTTTGACGAGCTGTTCCGCGTCACCATGTTCAATCAGGGGGCGCAGTCCATTTTGCACGCGGATTTGAGGCAGACGGTGGGCCGGCCGCTGGAAACGGCCAATGGCCTGATTGGTTTTGCCGCCGTGATCCGCCACGCGTTTGCCTCGCACGAGGCGGTGGATTCCGAAGCGCCCTACTGGACGCAGCGCTTTGAATTGGCCTTGCAGGAGGATGGCGTCAGCGACATGGTGCGGCAGCCCGCGACTGTCATGGCGCGCGGCACGCACCTGCGTGTGGCCGAACGCGATAATGGCTATCTGGTCGTTTTCGACGATATCACCGAGCTGATGTCAGCCAGCCGGACGGTCGCCTGGGGGGAAGTGGCGCGGCGTCTGGCCCATGAAATCAAGAATCCGCTGACGCCAATACAGTTGTCTGCCGAACGTCTGGCCATGAAACTGGCGGACAAGCTGGAAGACAATGATGCCCGCATGCTGCGGCGGGCCACGCAGACCATCGTGGATCAGGTGGCTTCGCTCAAGCAAATGGTGGATGAGTTCCGCGAATACGCGCGTGCGCCCCAGGCAGTGATGCGGTCTGTGGATTTCAACCGTCTGGTGACGGATGTGCTGGCCTTGTATGGCTGGGACCCGGCGGAGCACGGTACATCTGGCGCCGCGCATTGGCTGGAAGTGCACCTGGATGAGGAAGCTCCGACTATTATGGGAGATGCGGCACAGCTGCGCCAAGTTATCCATAATTTACTGAGTAACGCTCGCGATGCCATCGTCGAGCAGGAAGAACAGGGTAAAGTCCGGGTAAGAACCGTGCGGGCACTGACTGCGCGGGCCGATGGCACGGAACAGCCTGCCCTCAGATTTTCGGTTTCGGATACGGGCAAGGGCTTTGCCGCGCATGTGCAGCAGCGGGTGTTCGAACCTTATGTCACCACTAAATCCCATGGCACAGGCCTGGGCCTTGCCATTGTCCGTAAAATTGTGGACGAACACGGTGGTCAGATTGATTTGGGCAACCGCAAGGAAGGCGGCGCGCGGGTGACGATTTTGCTGACCCGGTTGGCACCGGCCCCGACTTCGGCGAAACTGGACGGCGCGGGGCCAGAACAGGGATAATGCAGCAAGCGATAGGTGAGAGGTTATGGCCAGAATCCTGGTAGTGGACGACGAAGTTGGCATACGCGAGCTGTTGTCCGAAATTCTCTATGACGAGGGGCATACGGTCGAACTGGCCGAGAATGCCAGTCAGGCACGGGCCGCCAGGCAGGCGTTCCGGCCGGATTTGGTGTTGCTGGACATCTGGATGCCGGACACCGATGGTGTCAGCCTGCTCAAGGAGTGGAGCGCTCAGGGGCTGCTGGACATGCCGGTCGTCATGATGAGCGGACACGCCACCATTGATACCGCCATGGAAGCGACGCGCATAGGCGCCATCGACTTCCTGGAAAAACCCATCACGCTGCAGCGGCTGCTCAAGACTGTCGAGAACGGTCTGGCGCGCCGCCGGGTGGTGCCGGCACCGGCGGCTGCCAGCACGCAGGCAAGCCCCCAGCCGCAACGCGCCGCGCAGGATGCTGCTGTGCCCAGCGCGGAGCAGGACTCCCCCGCCAATGGCCGTCTGGGCGAAATTTCCCTGGATCTGCCTTTGCGCGAAGCGCGTGATGCTTTCGAGCGCATTTATTTCGAATATCACCTGGCCCGAGAAGGCCACAGCATGACGCGCGTGTCCGAACGGACCGGGCTGGAGCGGACGCACTTGTACCGCAAGCTCAAACAATTGGGTATCGAGGCCACGCGCAAGCGCTCATCATGAAAATCCTGATCGTTGGCGCAGGGCGCGTAGGCGTCAGCGTCGCGGAAAACTTGGTGTCCGAGCGTAACGACATTACGGTGGTCGATCTGAACGCCGAGCAGCTTGCGCCCTTGCAAGAGCATTTTGACTTGCGTGTGGTGCATGGCGATGCCTGCCAGGTGTCGGTGCTGCGCAAGGCTGGTGCAGATGATGCGGATCTTCTGATTGCCTGTGCCAGCCTGGATGCCGTGAATCTTGTGGTCTGTAAGCTGGCGCGGCAGGTGTTCAACGTGCCGCGCCGGATCGCCCGGGTTCGCTCCGCTGAATTGCCGGAGATGCCCGAGCTGCTGGGTGAAGGCGGTTTCTGCGTGGATGCCGTGATTAGCCCGGAGCGCAGCGTCAGCGGTTATCTGAACAAGCTGATCGAATTCCCTGAAGCCTTGCAGATGGTCGAATTCGCCAACGGCCGCCTGAGCGTGATGACTTTGCGTGTCGGGGAAGGCAGCCCGTTGGTGGCGCGCCGCACCGATGAACTCGCCAGTGTGTTTCCGGGTATCAATGCGCGGGTGATTGACGTGGTGCGCCGTGGCCGTTCCCTGTTGCCGCGTCCGGAATTGCGTGTCGCGGCGGGGGACGAGGCTTTGGTCATCGTCGATACCCAGCATGCGCGGCGAGCCGTGCGCCAGGTGCGCAGCGCCGAGAAAAGCGTCAGCCGCGTGATGATCGCGGGCGGCGGCAACATCGGCATCCGCGTGGCCCGCGAGCTCGCGGCCGAAGGCTACAACATCCGTGTCATTGAGCGCGATATCAAGCGCTGTGAATATCTGGCTGAAACGCTGCCGGATCATGTGCTGGTGCTGCATGGCAGCGGCACGGACGAAGACCTGCTCGAAGGCGAGAGCATCGAGGACATGGATACCTGGCTGGCCCTGACCAGCGATGACGAAGACAACATCATGTCGTCGTTGCTGGCTAAGCGTCTGGGCGCCCGCAAGGTGATTGCGCTGATCAACCGCCAGGCCTATGGCGAATTGATGCAGGGCAGCCATATTGATGTGGCCATTTCCCCGGCCCAGGCCACCATGAGTGAATTGCTGCGCCATGTGCGGCGCGGAGATATCGTGGCCGTGCACCGGCTGCGTCAGGGCATGGCCGAAGCCCTGGAAGTGATCGCGCACGGTGACCGGCGAACGTCCAAGGTGGTGGGGCGCAGGGTAGAAGATGTCAGGCTGCCACGCGGAGCGCGCATCGTGGCCTTGGTGCGCGGCGACGAGGAAATCATTATGGCGGATGGCGATACGCTCATCGAAACCGACGATCATGTGATTGTGTTCGCGCCGACCCGGCGCCAGATTCCTCAGATCGAAAGCCTGTTCCAGGTCAGCGCGGCTTTCTTCTGATGACGGACTTGCAAGCGCCATGAGCCGTCGTTTCTTTGCCGTGCTGCACTTGCTGGGTGTCACGGTGACGCTCTTTGCTTGCGCCATGCTGTTACCGGTCGCTGTCTCCGTGGCGACCAAGGACGGCGCCTTGCCGGTGTTTGAGGATAGCTTTCTGATCGCCTTCGGCCTGGGCGTTCTATTCTGGCTGGTGGGGCGCTGGCGGCGCGGCGAATTGCGTCCGCGAGACGGTTTTCTGCTGGTGTCGGTGGTGTGGGTCAGCCTGCCCGCGCTGGCGGCGATTCCCTTGTATCTCTATTTCTTGCGCAGCGGCGCGCCGATTACGGTAGCGCACGCCTATTTCGAAGCCATGTCCGGCCTGACCACCACCGGCGCCACGGCGCTGACCGGCCTGGGCGAGCTGCCGATGTCCATCAATCTCTGGCGCACGACACTGGTCTGGCTGGGGGGGATGGGGATTTTGGTGCTGGCCGTGGCCGTGCTGCCCTTGCTGGGCGTTGGCGGCCATCAGGTTTTCCGCGCCGAAGCGCCTGGCCCGATCAAGGATGAAAAACTGACGCCGCGCATCGCGGAAACGGCCAAGGCGCTGTACGCCATTTACGTCAGTATTTCCCTGGTGTGCTTTGTCTGCTACCGCTTTGCCGGGCTGTCCTGGTTCGAAGCCTGGACGCATATGGCATCAACCATGGGGCTGGGCGGCTTTTCCACGTATGACGACGGCTTCATGCATTTTGATTCCCCGGCGGTGGAAGCCGTGGCGATGGTGTTCATGCTGATCGCGGGGATCAATTTCGCCACGCACTTCCAGGCATTCCGGTTTCGCAGTTTCCGGCCCTATCGGCGTTGCCCCGAAGCCATTCCTTATCTGGCGACCTTGTTGTCTCTGGCGGTGCTGGTATCAGCCTATCTGTATTGGTATTACCCGGAAGCAGGTTTGCTGGATGCCTTGCGCAAGGGCTTCTTCAATACGATTTCAGTCGGAACGACGACGGGCTTTGCCAATACGGACTATGCCGTCTGGCCTATCCTGTTGCCGCTGGCCATGCTGCTGGCGGGATCGTTCTGCACCTCTGCCGGGTCCACTGGCGGCGGCATCAAGATGATCCGGGTGGTCTTGCTGTTCAAACAGGCGCGCCAGGAAATGCGCAGCCTGCTGCATCCTCACGCGGTGATGCCGGTGCGTGTGGCAGGCCGTATCGTGCCGCAGCGCCTGATGATTTCCATCCTGGCATTCATGCTGCTGTATGTGCTGTCCATAGGCGTGTTCAGCGCGCTGATGCTGATGAGCGGGCTGGATGCCCTGACGGCGCTGACAGCGGTGTTTGCCATGATCAACAACATAGGCCCGGGCCTGGGCGCGGTCGGGCCTATGGGTAATTACGCTGGCATGACGGATTTCCAGGCCTGGATCTGCACGTTTGCCATGCTGATCGGGCGTCTGGAACTTTTCACGGTGCTGGTGCTGTTTCTGCCGGACTTCTGGCGGCGTTAAGGCGCACGGCTAGGGGCGGTTTGCGGGCGCGGCAGCCGTTCAGGGCTGTTTGCGGCCGATGGCGCTGACCGACAGGCGGGTTTCTCCGCCGACCTGGCGCGCCGCTGCACGCCAGGCGTGGCCATACGATACTTCCACACTCAAAGCGATACGGCCATCCGGGCGGCGGCGTTCGTCCAGCGCGTCTTTCAGGTTTTGCAGCCAGCGGCGTCCTGGCAGCGCGGCACGCCGGCCCGTGGCCGGGTTGCCGCCCAGAGCGCGCACGTCTTCCAGCAGGCGGTCGGGTGTTTCGTAGGTCAGGGTCAGGGTTTCCTGGTCCATGACCGGATCGGCAAAGCCATTCTCGACCAGTTGATCGCCGAAATCGTGCATATCCACGAAAGCCGGGGTGGCGGTTTCCAGACCGGCGGCGGCCAGGGCTTGCCGCAGTTCGATAAACGTCCCCGGGCCCAGCCAGGAAAACATTGCCAGCCCGCCGACTTTCAGGACCCGGCGCCATTCGGCCAGGACGGCATCGGGCTGAGGGTGCCAGTGCAGCGCCAGATTGGACCAGACCAGTTCCAGGGATTCGGCAGGCAGGCCGGTGGCGGCCATATCTGCCTGAATGAAGCGGGGCGCCGTATCGCGCCGGCGCAGCGTATCCAGCCAGGTGCGGAAACTGCCGGGCGCATGGCGCGCGCGAGCGAGTTCCAGCACGGCAGCACTGTGATCCACACCGGCATAACTGGCTTGCGGATAGCGTGCCTGAAGCAGCGGCAGCGCGTGGCCCGCGCCGCAACCGGCATCCATGAGCGCGGTGGGCGCGATGCGTATGTAGCGCAGCCGCTCTTCCATGCGCGAGGCAATTTCGTCATAAAGAAAACGTCCCGCTGCCAGATCGCCGCGGCGGGAGAATTGCAGCATGACATGACGGGAATCCAGGGGCAGGCGTGGCGGAGTGGTGGACATTTTCTGCTCGCATGGGCTGGACTGCGCGCCATGCATGGTGTGGGATAGACGCTGTGCAGTGTACGCGCACTTGCGCTGCCGAGTGAAGCCTGCGGCTGGCGCGGGCGGGAAATGAAGGGGGACGACGAATGGCTGAATGGCGGCGCATCAGCGCCAGGATCTCGGCTTGCGCGGCGCCGTTGTTCGCACGGGTGGCATCGACATGCCCGCTGTGTCTGGCGGCCACCCGTGGCGGGAGGGTATGCCAGCTGTGCCATGCGGCCGTGCGGCAAGGCGCCGGGCTGTTGCCGCCAGCAGGGTTGGCAGGCGTGGATGAATGGTGCCAAGCGTTTGCCTATGCGCCGCCAGGCGATGTCCTGATCTGGCAATACAAAGTCAGCCTGCGTTTGCGCCATGCCCGGCTGGTGGCCAGTCTGATGGCCGAGGCCTGGCAGCAACGCGAAAATGACTGCCGCGTGTCCCGCACTTTATCCATGCACGTCCCGGTTCCCGTGCGGGTGCCTGTGCTGGTGCCTGTGCCGTCCAGCCGTCGTTCACTGGCACGGCGCGGCTTCAATCCGGCGCGGGAGCTGTCGCGTCATCTGGCCGGCATGCTTGGGCTGAGGGAGCGTCCAGAGTGGCTGCTGCGCCATGAAACCCGGCACAAGCAGGCCGGGCTCGGACGCGAGGCGCGCCGCGCCATCCTGGATGGCGTGTTTTTCTGCCCGGCCCTACCCGAGGGGGCTGCCGTCATCCTGGTGGATGACGTCGTTACCACGGGCAGCACCGCCAGCGCGGCGGCGCGGGCGTTGAAGGCCGCGGGCGCAAGCCGGGTGGCGGTGCTGGCTGCGGCGCGGGTGCCGCCGCCCGGCAAAACGCCCGCCGGGCAGGTCTCATGATGCCATTTTCAGTACCTTGCCGCGTGGCATTTCTGGCCGGGCAGTCTGCGCTTTCGGTGTGAAAGTGCGCCGTAGCGTGTGCGGCAGTGGCAAAATACCGCTATGTTTCACGTCATCCTAGTCCATCCTGAAATTCCGCCGAATACCGGTAATGCTATTCGCCTGTGCGCCAATACCGGCGCGCAGCTGCACTTGGTGCGCCCGCTGGGCTTCGATCTCGATGATGCCCGCTTGCGGCGGGCCGGGCTTGATTACCACGAGTGGCAGCCCATGAAGGTGCATGATTCCCTGGCTGGCGCGCTGGCAGCCACAGGCGCGCCGCCGGAGCGCTGTTTTGCGCTGACAACCCAGGGCGCGCGCAGTATTGCGGCGCTGCAGTTCCAGCCAGGAGATGTGTTTGTCTTTGGCCGGGAAACAGCGGGTTTGTCGGATGAGGACCTGGCTGTCTTTGCGGCGTCGCAGCGTATCAGGCTGCCCATGCGCCCAGGCCAGCGCAGCCTGAATCTGTCCAATGCCGTGGCAGTGACAGTATTTGAAGCCTGGCGCCAGCAGGATTACGCAGGCTGCCTGCCGTAAGCCTGTTGGCGAGCGGCAGGGGCAGGGCGCTCGAATGGTCTGGCCGCCGCCAGTGGCCAGCATGCAGGGAGTCGGTTAAAGACCAGTGCTTAAAGGCCAGCGCTGCTGGTGTGCTGTTTTGAGCACGCTTTTGCGCCACTTGCC
>NZ_JBQEKA010000008.1:0-25366 GCF_052103615.1 Kerstersia sp.
CCCTTCCCGGGCCAGCGGAAAACTTATCCCCAGGGCCTGTGAATAAGTCGGTGGAAAAGCTTGGCATATGTCATGCAAACGCAATAATAACAAGCAGGCTTGGTTGCCTGCGCAAATTTTGAACAGTCACGCGTTTTTCCTGCTCTATCCGGCCTGCGCCACCGCCGCCAGCACACCTTTGCGCGCCTCAGCCGCTGCCTCAGTTCGCTGCTTCTCAAGCCCTGCCTCGGCGCCCCAGCCGCGCCGCGTTTGCAGAGCCCGTGCGGACGCCCCTATTGATCCAGCGTAGCGCCGCCGTCCACCCGCAAATCATGCAAGGTGATGTGGCTGGCCCGTTCGGACAACAGGAACAACACGGCATCTGCCACTTCATTGGCCGTCGCCAGCTTGCGCAAGGGGATTCCCAGACGGTATTGATCCGGTTCGCCAGCAATCAGATTTTCACGCGATAGCTCTCGCCTCAGCGGCGCATACGGCAGCACCATTTCCGTTTCGCCCGGCGACACGATATTGCACCGGACGCCATAGCTGGCCAGCTCCAGCGCCAGGCAGCGCGTCAATTGCGCGACGGCTGCCATGGAGGCCGCATAGGCCCCCATGCCGGCGCGCGGTGTCGCGGCGGCGCTGGAAGCAATATTGACGATGGCGCCCCGGCGCCGCGCCATCATGCCCCGCGCCACCACCCGGTTGAAATTGAATGCCCCCATGGTATTGACCTCAAAGGCCCGGGCCCAATGGGCAGGCGCGACCTCGACGATGCGGCCCAGCTGCAGCAGGCTGGCGGCACTGACCAGCTTTTCTATCGGGCCCAGCATCTGTTCAGCGGCCGCCACCGCCAGTTCGACGGCCGATGCATCGCTGACATCCAGATTGGCCAGATGCAAGCGCGCTGGCGCGGCATGCGTCTCCAGCGCCTGCAGGTTTTCTCCCAACTGATCGAATACCGCTACTTTCGCTCCCGCTGCCAGCAAACGGCGGGCCAGCACTTGTCCGACTCCGCTCGCCGCACCGGAAATCGCCACGCAGACACCGGCAAATTCATCGGTATATCCCTGGTACCCCGCGCTTTCCGACATACCCTTCCCCTTCATTCATTTTCGCTATCTTTCAGGCCTGGCCGGACATACTTTTTAACATTGACTTACCTTGCCCGGCGGCCCTGGCGTCCTGTCGCCGTAGAAACCCTGAGACAGAATGAAACACCGTCCGTTTCGGCATGGCCGCTACCGCCGATTCAGCCTAAAATGCCCGGTCCAGGATACGTTTTGAATACGGGCGCGCCACGCGCCTGGTGAATCTGCCATGACCACTACAGACACCCTCGTCAATCGCAAACCGCTGCAATTGCCTGCCGGCCGCAAAAAAGTGCTGCTGCATTCCTGCTGCGCGCCCTGTTCGGGCGAGGTGATGGAAGCCATGCTGGTATCGGGCATCGAGTACGACCTGTTCTTCTACAACCCGAACATCCACCCGGTGCGCGAATACGAGATCCGCAAGGAAGAAAACATCCGCTATGCCGAGCAGCACGGCATCAAATTCATTGATGCCGACTACGACATGGATAACTGGTTCGAACGCATCAAAGGCATGGAAAACGAACCGGAGCGCGGCATACGCTGCACGGCCTGCTTCGATATGCGTTTCGAGCGCACCGCGCTCTATGCCCATGAACACGGCTATGACACCATTACCAGTTCACTGGGCATCTCGCGCTGGAAAGACATGAACCAGATCAATGGCTGCGGCGAACGCGCTGCCGCGCGCTACCCCGAGCTGGTGTACTGGACCTACAACTGGCGCAAGGGCGGCGGCTCCGCGCGCATGATCGAAATCAGCAAGCGCGAGCAGTTTTACCAGCAGGAATATTGCGGCTGCGTTTACTCCTTGCGTGATACCAACCGCCATCGCCGCGATCAGGGCCGTGAACGGATCAAGATCGGTGTGAAGTACTACGGCGTGGAAGAGACCTCGCTGGAAGACTGACACCGGACCTGAGCGCCCTGCCGTCCTGGCGCGTTAACGGCAACAACACGCCAACCGCCCCTCTGCCCGGAGACCACGCCATGCCCAGCACCCGCGAACGCCGCTTCATGCAGATTGATGTGTTTTCGGCCCAGCCCTATCAGGGCAACCCGCTGGCCGTGGTGCTCGATAGCGCGGATATCAGCGATGCCGCCATGCAGCGCTTCGCCAGCTGGACCAATCTGTCCGAAACCACTTTTTTGCTGCCGCCCAGCCCGACCGGCCAGGCTGCCGGGGCGGATTACCGGGTGCGTATTTTCACGCCTGGCGGCGAACTCCCCTTTGCCGGCCACCCCACGCTGGGCAGCTGCCATGCCTGGCTGGCTGGCGGCGGCACGCCACGCGCCGAAGGGCTAGTCATCCAGGAATGCGCCAAAGGCCTGGTGCCCCTGCAACGCGATCCCGTCAGCGGCCTTTGGGCCTTTGCCGCGCCGGACATGTCGCGCGGCGAGGTCACGCAGGCCCAGCTGGCAGCCATTCAGCAAGCCGCCGGTCTCTCGGCCGGACAAGTCAGGGACAGCGCGATTCTCGCCAATGGCCCGACATTCCGCGCCCTGTTGCTCGACAGCCCGGCATCCATTCTGGCGCTGACGCCTGACCTGGGCGCACTGCATGCCATGGGAGTGGAACTGGGTGTGGCGGCACGCTATGACCGGCCCAGCGGCACCGGGGCGGATCTGGAAGTCAGGGTCTGGTTCAATACCGGCAGCACGCTCACGGAAGACCCGATCACCGGCAGCTTCAATGCCAGCCTGGCGCAATGGCTGATAGAGCGCGGCCACATCCGCGCGCCTTACCTTGCCAGCCAGGGCATCAGCCTGGGCCGCGCCGGACAGGTGCATATTTCTCAGGACGACAGCGGCCAGGTCTGGGTCGGCGGGCAAAGCCACACCTGCATCCAAGGCAGCGTGATGCTGTGAGCCCAGGCGGGCCCGCAACGGTCCGCCGTGTTTCATTGCCAACGGCTGCTGCCAACCTCTGCCGCCATTACTGCTGCGGCAACAGCGCTGCCGCAACACTGACGGCCAGGGGCGCCCCTGGCGATGCTGCCGCACCGCCAGGCCGCACCCAAGCGCCTAGCCTTACAGCAATTCCTTGCGCAACTCGGCAGCCGATTTCGGCGACAACAGACCTGGCGCCACATCCAGCACACTGCGCGCGCCGCGCTCACCGGCCTGCCGCAGACGGAACGCCGCCCGCGCATAGGCCACCAGCACACTGGATGTAAATTCCGGGTTGCTGTCCAAGGTCAGCGCGTATTCCATGATTTGCTTGCTGCCCGCGCCAGTGCTGCCGCTGCGTATCACGAAGCCGCCGTGCGGCATGGTGTTGTGCTCCCGGCGCAGCGTCTCTTCGGAAATGAATGTGACCGTCGTGTCGTAGTCGGCAAAATAATCCGGCATGGTGATGATCGCCTGGCGTACCTGTTCCGCATCGGCGCCATCGGCCAGCACCACAAAACAGTCGCGCTTATGCTTTTCCCGCGTGCTCAGCACCGGCTGTTCACCGTCACGCACGCGCTGGACCGCTTCGGGAACCGGCACGGTGTATTGCACGCCGCCCTGCACGCCCGGCACGCGGCGCACCGCATCGGAGTGCCCCTGGCTCAGGCCTTTGCCCCAAAAAGTATAGGTCGCGCCTTCGGGCAGAATCGCCTCGCCGAACAGGCGGTTCAGGGAAAACAGGCCCGGGTCCCAGCCCACGGAAATCAGCGCCACATTTCCCCCCGCCTGCGCAGCCTCATCCACGGCGGCAAAATATTCGGGTATCCGGGCATGGGTATCGAAGCTGTCCACCGTGGTGAAGCTGCGCGCCAGGGCCGGCCCCTGTTCCGGCAAATCGGTGCGCGAGCCGCCACAGAGAATCAGCACATCCACCGAGTCGCGGAAATTCTCGATATCGTCCAGCGGAAGCACCGGCACGGCAGGGTTCAGCAGCGTCACGCTGGCAGGCGGGCGCCGCGTAAACACGCCCACCAGTTCCATATCGCCATTCTGCGCTACTGCCGATTCCACGCCACGGCCCAGATTACCGTAACCCGCAATACCTACCCGGATTTTCTTGCTCATTGTCCCATTCCATCCAGCCAATCTAAAAAACGCCGCCCCTGCCGGCTGAACAGGGCATGACGCACAAAGAATAAATTTTACCTTTAGCGCCGCTGCACGCGTCAATGCGCGCGGCGCGTAAGCGCATGCTAGGCCTGCCCGGCAAGCGCGGGCGCGCCGAAGCGAAAGCTCGATACCGTCACGCCGCCACGGAAGCCGGTCTCGTGATAAGTGAGTCCGGCAGGTTCATGCTCAGCCGCCCCCACCGCCACCATCAAGGGCAGCAGGTGTTCTTCACGCGGGTGCACCTGACGCGCATACGGCGCCGACTCCCAATCCCGCAGCGCCTGGATGCGCTCGGCCGCGGGCAGCGCCATGGCCTCACACAACCACGCGTCGAAGGCCGTCGAACTGTCGCGGGCGGCCGGGCCGAAAGCGCGCAAATTGTGATAGCTCAGGCCGCTGCCGATGATCAGCACCCCCTCGCGGCGCAAGGGCGCCAATACCCGCCCCAAGGCCACGTGGATTTCCGGCGCCAGCCCTGCCATCAGCGACAACTGCACGATAGGCATATCCGCCTCGGGATAGGCAACCACCATAGGCGAATACACGCCATGGTCATAGCCGCGCGCCGCGTCACAGGCCACCGGCAGTCCGGCTGCCCGGATCATGGCCTCAACCTGGGCCGCCAGCGCCGGATCTCCCGGCGCGGGGTATTCGACATGGTAGGTATGCTCGGGAAAACCGTAATAGTCATAGACCATCGGCGGGCGCGGATGCGCCTGCACCGTGAACGCTGGCGCTTCCCAATGCGCGGAAATCATCAGGATGGCTTTGGGCGCGCCCCCGGCATCTGCGGGCAGGCGGCGCAGCGACTGCGCCAGCCCGGCATAAGGGCCATCCAGCATGCCATCCATCCAGGGCCAGGGGCCGCCGCCATGGGAAATAAAAAAGGTGGGAAGTTCTTGTGTCATTCAGGACCCATCTCAAAAATACAGTCGCCCGCCCCGGGCGCTGGCGCCTGCCGCCAGCCAACCAGCCAACCAGCTAATAAGCCAGCCAATCCGCTAGCCGCATGCAGGCATGGGCACGACGACAGGGGCTAGCCCAGCCGTTCTGCCAGAAAAGTCATCAGTACCCGCAGTTTAGGCGGCAAATGCCGGGTCGGGGGATAAAGGATCCAGGCCTGCCCGCTGTAATTCGTGCGGAACGACCAATCCGGCAGCACCCGGATGAGCTCCCCCGCCTGCAGCGACTCGCGTGCCGTGAAATCCGGCAGGCTGGCGATGCCCAGATGATTCAGCGCGGCATCCAGCCGCACCCCGGTGTGATTGGCCGCGTAACGCCCCTGCACCGTCACGCTCACGCTCTTGCCGCCGCGCGCGAATTTCCAGCGGGCATCCGCCGGCGCTTCGCCCAGGTAAATGCAGCTATGCTGCTTCAGATCCCGGGGGTGTTGCGGCGTGCCATGGCATTCCAGGTAATGCGGCGTCGCGCACAGCATATGCGTGATTTCCAACAAGGGCCGCCCCATCAGGCCTGGCGGCGGCTGATCGGTAATGCGAATCGCCAGATCCATACCTTCTTCGATCAGATCCAGCGGCCGGTCATCCAGGCGCAGCTGAACATCGACTTCCGGGTAGCGCCGCAAGAATTCCGGCATATGCGGATGCAGCACAAACCGGCCAACGGCCTTGGGCACGCTCACGCGCACCTGCCCTCGCGGCACCTCATCATAAGACCCAGCGCTGGCCATGACAGCCTGGGCCGCCTGCACCATATCCAGGCAACCCGCATACACGTCGCGCCCGCTTTCGCTCAGGCGCAACTTGCGCGTCGTGCGCAGCAGCAAGCGGGTGCCCAAGGCCTTTTCCAGCCGCGCAACCGCCCGGCTGGTGGCCGACGGCGTGCTGCCCATCAGGCGCGCCGCGCCCGAAAAGCTGCCCGCCTCGACCACTTTGGCAAACACCGCCATTTCTGCCAGTAAAGCGACTTCCTGATTTGTGCTCATGAGGCAAATATTATTTGAATAAGCGGGTCATTATCGCAGCCCTGGCAATTTCATACACTGTTTGCATCCCTGTTTTTTCTTCCCGCCCGCTGGCGCGGGCCATGCATTCCTGTCACATCCGATCTCATGACTTTGCACCTGAACAGCCCTCTTCTGGACTCCGAACCCTTGAGCCGCGCCGCCGGGCGCCGCATCCGGCTCAAGCTGGATATTCTGCAACCGCCAGGTTCATTCAAGATACGCGGCATCGGGCTGGCCTGCGAGACCTATGCCCGTCAAGGCAAGCAGCGTTTTATTGCGTCTTCTGGCGGCAATGCCGGCATTGCCGTCGCCTATGCCGGGCGGCACCTGGGCATTCCCGCTGTCGTCGTCGTGCCGCAATCCACCCCGGAACCGGCGCGCGCGCGTATCCGCCAGCAAGGCGCGGAGCTGATCGTGCATGGCGCCGCCTGGCATGAGGCCAATGCTCTGGCGCAATCGCTGCTGACGGAGACGGATGCTTTCATCCACCCCTTTGATGACCCTTTGCTCTGGCAAGGCCACGCCACGCTGATCGACGAACTGGCAGCCTGCACCGAACCGCCTGACGCCGTGCTGCTCTCTGTTGGCGGCGGCGGCCTGTACAGTGGCGTGGTGGAAGGCCTGCGCCGCAACGGCTGGGATGAGGTCGCCGTGATCAGCGCCGAAACCGCTGGCGCCGACTCATTCGCCCAGGCCATCGCCGCCGATGAACGGATTGCCCTGGCGGCCATTAGCAGTATTGCTACCTCTTTGGGGGCACGGCAAGTCTGCGAACAAGCGTTCCAGTTGAGCCGCCAGCACCCGACCCGCCCTGCCGTGGTGAGCGACGCAGCGGCGCTGCGCGCCTGCGAACGCTTTCTGGACGACCACCGGCTGCTGGTCGAACCCGCCTGCGGCGCTGCCCTGGCGCTGCCTTATGACAACGCAGACGTATTGCAGGACTACCAGGATATTGTGCTGATCGTCTGCGGCGGCGTCATTCTGCCAGCGCAGTCTCCTGCTCAGTCTCCTGCGTAGTCCCCTGCTTAATCCCCTGCTCAGTCCTCTGCCCAGTCTCCCGCGCCATCTCCAGCGCAGCCTCTGGCCTGCAAACCGGCACGGCGGCAAAAGGACAGGGTGTTGGGCAAAAGCCTGGGCCGGCGTTTGGCTGGCACAGGCCTGCCCCCTGGCCGGTGTTCAATGCACAGGAATGACCGATCCTTCATAGCGCTCGCGGATAAAGGCTGACATCTGCGGGGAAGCCAGGACTTCGGCCAAGCGCAGCACCCGCGCATCCCGGGCCAGCGCCGGCGCAGTCACCAGCACGTTGGCATACGGATTGCCTGCCACACGCTCCAGCGCCAAGGCATCCCGCGCTGGCTTCAAGCCTGCTTCCAGCGCATAGTTGCCATTGATGATGGCCGCATCCACATCCTGCAGCACGCGCGGTAACAGGGGCGATTCCACCTCGGAAATACGCAGCTTGCGCGGATTGCCGGCGATGTCCGCCAGCGTGGCCAGCCCGCTGGCCGGATCATCCAAGCCTGGCCGCAAATGCAGCAAACCCTGATCCTGCAACAGGAATAAGGCCCGGCTGAGATTGCTGGCATTATTGGGCAAAGCCACGACAGCGCCCTCCGGCAAATCTGCCAGCCTGGCATGGCGGCGCGAGTAAATGCCCAAAGGCTCGATATGCACTGCCGCTACCACCTCGAATTTTTGCCCCAGCGCTTCTTCCTGCGTGCGCAGATAAGGCACATGCTGGAAGAAATTCGCCTGCACATCCCCGCCCGCCAGCAAGGCATTGGGGTTCACGCCGTTGGGAATTTCAATGATCTTCAGTTTCAGGTCATCGGCCAGCCGCTCCGCTTGCTCCAGGATTTCCGCATGCGGAATGGCATCGGCCGCGACACTCAACGGCGATTGATTCAGCGGTGTTTGATTCAACGGCGTCTGGGCCAGCGCATTGCCACCCAGTACGCCCGCGCCCAGCCAGACCATCAGTCCCGCAGATCCCGCTAGTCCCGCTAATCCCGCCAGCCATTGGCGCCGTCCGCCACGGCGACGCCTTGGCCCCTCTTTCACCTTCGCAAGCTGCTGATTCATTTTCTTCTCCCCTTGAACATCCATGACCCGCCTGCCCGGCAGCAGGCGGCGCACTCAGGCAGGCGCGCCTGTTTTCTCAAGCACATCCGCGTAATAACGCTGCGCCACATCCGGATGCGAGCGCACACGCCCCTTGAGATAGTTCAGCCCCACCTGGCGCAACAAAGGATTGAGCGGATCCGTTTCCGGCCCCAGCGCCTGCGCAGCCAGCTCGGCAGGCAGGCGGTACAGCGGCACCTCCGCATCCAGCCGCGCGCCCAGGAAAAACGCGACCGACAGACGATCCCGCCCAGAAGGCGGCGTCACGACCTGATGCACGGTCGCCCGCAGATAGCCGTTGGTCGCCAGTTCCAGCAACTCGCCGATATTCACGACAAACGTGTTTTCAATCGGATGGGCATCTATCCAGCGGCCGTCCTTGCTTTCGACTTGCAGGCCGCCCTGTTCGTCTTGCAGCACGAAGGTGATGAGGCCGCTATCCTTGTGCGGCCCGACGCCCTGATCGCTGCCGGTTTGCTCGCGCCCCGGATAGCGGATGATCTTGGCATGCTCGTTTGGTTCGCGGCCATACAGCGCATCAAAGGCGTTTTCTTCCAGGCCCAGCGCCAGCGCGAAGGCGCGCAACAGACGCAAAGTGGTGCGGGTCATTTCCGCCTGCCAGGCCTGCAGCACCGGACGCAGTTGCGGCAGGCTTGCATCCGGCCAGAGGTTCGGCCCTTGCAGGCGCGCCCAGGGCGGCGTCTGCGGGCCAATCTCGCGCACAGCGCGCTCCGCTCCGATGTCGAACTGTTCACGCCAGTCCTGCCTGCCCCGGGTATATTCCGCAGCAGCCAGTGAATAGCCGCGAAAATGCGGCGAATGAATCATCTGCACCGCCAGTTTTTCCGCCTGCGGCAAGGCGAAGAACTCGCGCGCCCGCTGCTTGACGGCCTGCAATAGCTCAGGCTGGATGCCATGGCCAGTGATATAGAAAAACCCGATTTCACGCGCGGCATAGCGCAGCTCGGCCAGGAACGCGTCACGCTGCGCGGGGCTGCCCTCCAGCCGTGACAGGTCGAGGATAGGCAGGCGGTCGTCCGTCAGTTCAAGACTCATGGCGATAAACGTCCTTCAGCAAAAACAAGGCAAAATACAAGGCGCCGACCAAGCAGCAATCAGCATCAAAACATCGGCATCAAAAAGCCGGCAGCAAGGTGCCGCTATAGCGTGAGGCCAGTAATTCACGGACCTCCTCAGACTGGAAGGCGCGGATCAGCGGCGCCACCCACGCCTGGCCGCGATCCTGTTCGCGCACCACCAGCACATTGGCATAGGCGCCGCCAACCGGCTCCAGCGCAATGGCATCACGGGCGGGCAGCAAGCCCGCCTGCGATGCCTCGGCCGTGATAATGGCGCCGGCATCAACATCGTCCAGCGCCCGCGCCAGGATCAGCGAATCTATTTCACGGATATCTAGCTGTCTGGGATTGGCAACGATATCCAGCGTTGTCGCGTTATCACCGCGATTGACATCCAGGTCGGCGCGCAAAGTGATCAGGCCATAGTGCTGCAAGAGCAACAGGGCGCGGTTGCGATTGGTGTCATCACCGGGAATACCGACCAGCGCCTTGTCGGGCAAGTCTGCCAGCGATTTGTATTTGCGCGAATAAATGCCCAGCGGCGCGCTCAGGGTGCGGGCCACGGGCGCCAGCGCGTAGCCGTGCGCTCTGGCTTGCCCGCGCAGATAGGGTTCGTGCTGAAAGGCATTGGCATCCAGGTCGCCATCGTTAAGCGGGCCATTGGCATTGAGATGCCCGGTAAACACCACTGGTTTGATCTGGATAGCCCCCTCGCGCGCGGCAGCACGGCCTGCGGCTTCGGCCACATCCTCCATCACGCCGCCGCTGATGCCCAGGCGGACAGGAGTTTGCGCCTGGGCCGGTGCGGCCAGGCCAGCGGCCAACATCAGGCTGGCCAGCAAGGTTTTCTTGAGTTTCAACATGGCAGATAAGGGCTCTATCATTCGGTTCAGTCGCGGGGCGTGCATACCCCGCCGGGATTGGTGACGGAATTGCTGGCGGAATTGCAGACGGCCTTACAGGCGCGATAAGGCTTGGGCCAGATCGGCGCGCAAATCGTCGATATGTTCGATACCAATGGAAAGGCGCACGGTTTCCTCGCGCACCCCCGCTTGGGCCAGCTCCTGATCGGAGAGCTGCCGGTGCGTGGTCGAAGCGGGATGCGTGGCCAGTGATTTGGCGTCGCCGATATTCACCAGCCGGGTAAAAAGTTGCAGCGCGTCCAGGAAGCGCGCGCCGGCTGCGCGGCCGCCCTTGACCCCGAACGTCAGCACGCCTGAGGCCTGCCCCCCCCAGGTATTTCCGGGCCAGCGCATGGTCGGGATGATCGGGCAAGGCGGCATAGCTGACCCATTCCACTTTAGGGTGGGCCTGCAGGAACTGGGCGACCGCCAGGCTATTCTGGTTGATGCGGTCCAGGCGCAGGCCCAGCGTTTCCATGCCTTGCAGAATCAGGAAAGCATTGAAAGGCGACAGCGCTGCGCCGGTGTTGCGCAAGGGCACCACGCGTGCCCGGCCGATATAGGCCGCTTCCCCCAGGGCTTCGGTATAGACCACGCCGTGATAGCTGACGTCAGGCTCATTGAGGCGAGGAAAACGAGCGCGATGCTCAGCCCACGGAAAACGGCCGGAATCCACAATCGCCCCGCCCAGCGTGGTGCCATGCCCGCCCAGGTATTTGGTCAGCGAATGCACCACGATGTCCGCGCCATGTTCAAAGGGGCGCAGCAAATAGGGAGTGGCAACCGTGTTATCGACAATCAGCGGCACGCCATGGCGGTGCGCGATCCCGGCAATGGCCGCGATATCTGTGATGTTGCCCAGCGGGTTGCCGATGGACTCCACAAAGACCGCTTTGGTCCGCGCATCAAACAAGGCCTCGAACGACGCAGGGTCGGCGCCATCGGCAAAACGCGTGCTGATACCGAACTGCGGCAAGGTATGGGCCAGCAGGTTATAGGTTCCGCCATACAGCGTGGAAGCGGAAATGATGTTGTCCCCGGCCTCTGCCAAGGTCAGGATTGAATACGTCACGGCCGCCTGGCCCGACGCCAGCGCCAGGGCGCCCACGCCGCCTTCCAGCGCCGCCAGACGGGCTTCCAGCACGGCATTGGTGGGATTGGTCACCCGGCTGTAAATATTGCCTTCGACCTTCAGGTCGAACAGATCCGCGCCATGCTGGGTATCGTCGAACGAAAAAGCGGCGGTCTGATAAATGGGTACGGCGACAGCCCGGGTCGTAGGCTCCGGGGAATAGCCGCCGTGTACGGCGACCGTCTCGAACTTCCAATCGGGATTGTCCTGCTGCGGCATGATGCGCTTCCTTGTCTGACAACTGTCGTCGGCAGAACAAGGTTATTGGGCTTGCCACAATTTTTGAATAATTGCTTCGCAATATGCTAATGCGCATTGCCGCGGGAACCCGCCCCGTCTGCGCCCCCGCCCGCCGGTTCATAACTTGCGCGCAGTTGCTCATGACTTGTTGGTCCATTGCCGCCGGACGGCGCGCTCCTACAATGAATTCCACCCATGCCCAGGCCCGCCGGCCTGTGCCCAATGGTTTGCCGTCTGCCCGGCAGGCGCCTGCCCTGTCTCCCTTTCTTGCCCCCCTTTCTTGCCCCCCTTTCTTGCCCCACTTTCCAGCCCATGAGCACTCGCGAAATCCGGTTCCCCAACACTGTCCCAGACATTCACCGCCCTTGGCAGGCCGCTGCCGACCGCTATCAGCAGCACGCCTACCGCCGGGTCGGCCACAGCGGCCTGCTGCTGCCGCCGATTTCCCTGGGCCTGTGGTGGAATTTCGGCGATGAACATCCCTATGCCCGCCAGCGGGACATTCTGACCCACGCCTTTGACCGAGGCATCACCCACTTCGACCTGGCCAATAACTATGGCCCACCCCATGGCGCGGCGGAAGAAAACTTCGGCCGCCTGCTGCGTAACGAGTTCCGCCCCTACCGCAGTGAACTGGTGGTTTCCACCAAAGCGGGCTGGCCCCATTGGCCTGGCCCTTACGGCAATTTCGGGTCGCGCAAATATCTCATCAACAGCCTGGAAGAATCCCTGCGCCGGCTCAGTACCGACTATGTCGATATTTTCTATTCGCATCGCGTCGATCCCGACACGCCCATCGAAGAAACCGTGGGCGCGCTGGATACGCTGGTGCGCCAGGGCAAAGCGCTGTATGTCGGAATTTCCTCTTATTCCGCCGAACGCACCCGCCGCGCCGTGGCCGTGGCGCGCAGCCTGGGCACACCGCTGGTGATTCACCAGCCGGCCTATTCGCTGCTGAACCGCTGGGTAGAAGATGAGCTGCTGGAAACACTGGAGCAGACCGGCCTGGGCCTGATTGCCTTCACGCCGCTGGCTCAAGGCCTGCTGACAGACCGTTTCCTGCAGGATCGCCATGCCAGCCACGCTTCAAAACGCTTTTCCTTCGATGCCTCGCACCTGTCGGAAGACAATCTGCGCCGCCTGAGGGATCTGGCCGCCATCGCCCGCGAACGCGGCCAAAGCCTGGCGCAATTGGCCATTGCCTGGCTGCTGCGCAGCCACCGGGTGTCATCCGTGCTGGTCGGTGCCTCTTCCACCGCCCAGCTGGACGAAAATCTGGCCGCGCTGGCCAACACCCGCTTCACTGAAGAAGAATTGCAGCGCATCGAGCAGGCCGTTCAAGGCGACAGCGGCATCAATCTTTGGGCGCAATCGTCGGATCTGTAAGACCTTGCGCGGCTGCGCGCGCCGGCGCCCCCGCCAGCACCGGCGCATAGCGCAGCTGAACCACAGCGAAAGGCAGGCCTTCGCTGTCCTCAGCCTGCCTGCCCGTCTCGGCGCAGCCCAGCCGCTGATAGAACCTCAGGGCTTGGGTATTGGCCGCATAGACCTCCAGCTCCAAGGGCCCCTTGAGCCTCAGCGCATGGGCCATCAGCGCCTGTCCAACCCCGCCGCCCTGAGCCGCAGGATCCACAAAAAGGCCGCCAATGAAATTATCCAGCAAACCGATAAAACCGACGGCTTGGCCGGCCTGGCAGGCAACCCAGGTTTCCGCCTTAGGCAGGTAGCTGTCCTCGATCAGTTGACGCTGCGCAGCGAGCCTGGCCTCGCCCAGAAACCCATGCACGCGCCGCGACGCCTCAAACCAGATGGCCGACAAACACGGAAGATCGGCCGCTTCATAGGCCCGAATATGTATCGCTGATGGTGTCATTGCTTGTTCCTGCAACAGGCTGCCCTTGAAATCTGGCCTGCCGGCTGGCCGCTATGGCTGCGCCCGCCAGCCCTGCGCCGCAAAAATACGGGCATAAATATCACGCACGACGGCCTGCTTGCGCTCGTTATACGCCTTGGCGGTATTCACCCCTTCCTGCGCTGCCGCCTTGGCATCGGCATAGCGCTGGCGGTCCTGCGGATGCTGGCGCAACCAGTCACGGAACAGAAGATGGCGAAGATGTTCAGGACAGGCAGGCCCGAACACATGAAGATTGACCCTGGGGGCATCGTGGCGCAGCATGCGATGCCCGTACCAGGATGACTCCCGGATCGTCAAAACATAACCCAAGGCCTCCAGGGCCGGCACATACGCTGCTTCCCTGCCTGGATCGGCAACAATCACATCCACGTCGATCACGGGCTTGGCGGCCAAGCCGGGCACTGCCGTCGAGCCGACATGCTCAATCGCCAGCGCCGCGCCTCTCAAGGCAGCGGCAATGCGATCGCGCACAGCCTGAAAACACCCCGGCCAGCCGGCATCATAAGCGGCGACCTCGATCTGCTCTACCTTAGGCTTGCCCTGCACCCAGGGATTTTCATCCGGGTCGCCTTCCTCAAACGCCATGACAGCGCTGGCCAGCCTGTCATCCCCCCCCAGCCAGGCCGCCATGCCTGCCGGCGGGCTGATGGTCTGCCCCGATGTCTGCGCCGCGCCCTGCCCCGCTCCCTGCCCCGTATTCCCTTGCCCAATCTCTTTCATGGCTATCCTCTTTCCTGCATTCGCGCATACCTTGGGCACGGCCAGATGCCCGCCCCGCGATCTCGCCTGAACCCGCACCGCACTGCCGCTCGTTTCTGGCATCCGGTTTCTGGCATCCGGCCTCTGGCACCTGGCTCACCAGGGCGCCATCTGCCACCCTTGACTGGTCGCCTGCAAACGGTCCGTCAGGCCCAGCGCATTCAAAAACACCTCATCATGCGACACCACCACCAATGCGCCCTGGTAGCTTTGCAACAGAGTTTCCAAAGCCTGCACCGACGCGAGATCCAGATGGTTGCTGGGCTCATCCAGCAGCAACAGCTGCGGCGCCTCATCGGCATACAGGGCGCAGGCCAGCGCGGCCTTGAGGCGTTCGCCGCCGCTGAGCAAGCCGCTAGGCCGCGTGATCGCCTGCGCATCCAGCCCCAAGTGCGCCAGCCACATGCGCAACTCGCCTTCCGTGGCGGTCCGCTTGCACGCCTGCATCTGCGCCAGCACCGTCAGTTCGGGCGCCAGGCCCGCCAGACGCTGATCCAGATAAACGCTGCGGCCCGCCAACCGGCAACGCCCCGCGGCCGGCGGCAACTGCCCGGCCAGCACTTTCAATAACGTGGATTTACCGCATCCATTAGGGCCCAGCACGCCCACCCGCTGCGGCCCGCCAAGCTGCAAATTGATATGCTGCCAGCGCGGCGGCACATAGGGCAGCACAACATCCTCCAGCACCGCCACGCTGCGCGGGATGAAACCAGCGGCTGGCATCGCATGCAGCACGATGGCGGCATCGTCTTCTACCTGCCGCGCCGCCTCGCGCACCTGCTTATCCAACTGCAGGCGTGCGTCGGCCTGCTGCCGTTGCAGCCGCCCGGCCGAGATCTCGCTACGCGCTTTTTGCCTATCCAGCAGAATCTTGGCTTGGTTGGCCTCACGGCCATGACGGTTGCCGCGCGCCTGGCGGCGCTGCTGGCGCTCCTGCTGTTCGCGCAACGCCTGCTCCGAACGCTGGCGTTCATGTTTGCGCTGTTCCAGCTGTTCGATCGCCTGCTGCCGTTCCTGCGCCTTGCACTGGGCATAAAAAGAGTAGCTGCCGCCATAGCTGCGCAAACCCAGTGACGACAGCTCAACAATGCGCGTCATGCTGCCCAGCAATTCGCGGTCATGGCTGACCACCAGCAAACCTCGGGGCCAGCGCTGCAACTGCCCGGCCAAGGCTTGCCGATGCTGGCGATCCAGATGGTTCGTCGGTTCATCCAGGATCAGAAAATCGGCATCCGACAACATGGCGCCAATCAAGGCCACCCGCATGGCTTCACCGCCGCTGAGCTGATTGGCCGGCGTGCGGACCTCCAGATGCGCCAAGCCGCTGCGCGCCAACTCATCGCGCAAACGCTGAGGCGCATCCCAGCGCTCTCCCACAGCTTCGAAATCATCGGCAGCGCTGCTGCCTGCTTCGATCCGCGCCAGGGCATCGAGCACTGTCTGTGCCCTGGCCAGCCCGGCCACCGTCATGCCCGGCAGCACATCGACTTGCTGCGCAAGATAATGCACGCTGCCTGAACGCAGGCAACGCCCGCTAGCAGGAGACAACTGGCCCGCCAGCAGGCGCGCCAGGACAGACTTGCCCGCGCCATTGCGCCCGACCAGGCCAGTAGGGCGCAAATCGAATTGTTCAGTCAGACCGGAAAAAAGCGTCCTGCCATCCGGCAAGACATAAGACACGCTTTCCAGCGTCAGATAAGGACTCGTCATGGTCACTCCAAAAATGCCAAGCACTCCCCCTGCACATCGGGGTGGGCGGAGACTGGCCGTCATAGAGACGGCGGCATTAATGGCGCATATCGAATTCCTCGAATCAGATACCCGGGACGGGTGATGGGAACAGAGTATAGCGGCAGGCCCGGCCCCAAGCACACCCCGCCCGCTGCGCAGCCGCGTGCCCGAGCTCATCCCCTGACCCACGCCAGCGCCATGGCCGAGGCATACAAACCAACCCCGAACACGGCGTGCGTCGCCAGGCTGCGCCGACGGTTTTTCCAGGGCGCAGCCGTGCGCGATGCGCCAATTCCCGCCCCCATGGCGGGCTGCAACACCAGAAACGGTGCGGCCACTGTCGCCAGCCCCCAGAGCAGGGCCGGCTGCCACGCGGGCTGTTGCAGCCACGCCACGCCCTCTATGACAATCAGGCCTGCCGCGAACACGATGCCTATGAGGTAATGCAGCGTCCAGCCCAGGCTCCGCTCATAGGGCAAGGGCATCCGGTCGCGAATACTGGCCGAACCGGCGCCGCGCCCGCCCCGGCGCTGGCCCAGATAACCCGCCCAGCGCCCCAGCAGCGCATAGTCCAGCGTCGGCACGCCCAGGCACCGCTGCAAGCTGCTCCATGCATCCATGACCAGCGTGGCGCCGATTCCGGTTGCCAAGATCCCTACCATTACTTCCAACGCCGTTACGTTTGCCATGCCCCGTGCCTCCGCTTGAAACAGGATGTCTGCCAGGCATGGTAAAAGTTGAAGTTAACTTCAAGTCAAGCCGATAGCGGCATCCTGACGGCAAGCGCAGGCAAGCGCAGCGCGCGCCGCAGGATTCAAGGAGTCCCCCATGGATATCTCGGAAGTCGCCCGGCGGACGGGCCTGCCTGCTTCCACGATACGGTTCTATGCCAACAAAGGCCTGATCGCATCCACCCGCCCCGCCGGCCAGCGCAGGCACTTCTCAGCCGCTGTGCTGGACCAATTGGCGCTGATCGCGCTGGGGCAGGCTGGCGGCCTGTCGCTCGATGAGATCGCCAGCATGCTCACGCCTGACGGCAGCCCGGCTGTGGACCGGCCTCTGTTGAGCGCCAAAGCCGACGAGATTGATGCCGCCATCAAACGCTTGCGCGCTGTCAGCCAGGGGCTGCGCCACGCGGCAGAATGTCCGGCAGCCACCCATATGCAGTGCCCGACCTTCCGGCGTCTGCTCAGGATTGCATCGGAACGTGAGAAAAAAGGCAGGCGCGCCGGAAATGGGCCTCTGGGTCAGCCGCAATAAGAAATCCCTGGCCTATGGAATGCAAGGGCCAGGGATTTGAAAACGCTGAGCGGTGAAAGAAACAGAACGATGCCAGAGGCAGCGCTGTACAAGAGGCGTAGCTATGCACGAAGCAAAGCGGTAAAAGCTGCCGGGAGATGAAAGCAGCGGAGAAGGGAAAGGCCCCGGGGGGCCAGCCCGGGGCTGCTTCGCTGCCTAAGTGCTGCCTAAGTGCTGCCTAAGTGCTATCGCGCCTGTGGCAGCGCGCCCCCAGCGCCCCTGGCGTTTATTGCAAGGTGCGTTCAAACACGAACTTGCCGTCACGCCAATCCACCGGCACGACATCGCCTTCACCGAACTTGCCTTCCAGGATCAGGCGCGCCACGGGATTTTCGATCTCCTGCTGGATGGCGCGCTTGAGCGGCCGGGCGCCAAAGACAGGATCAAACCCGGCACGGGCGATTTCGGCCAGCGCCGCTTCCGTGACATCCAGATGCATATCCTGCTGTTGCAGGCGCTTATCCAGACGTTGCAGCTGAATAGACGCGATTTCCTGAATATGCTGGCTGTCCAGCCCGTGGAACACCACCACCTCGTCGATACGGTTCAGGAACTCGGGGCGGAACGATTGCTTGAGTTCTTCCCACACCGCGCTCTTGACGGTTTCATAAGGCTCGCCCGCCAGCAACTGGATCTGGTGAGACCCAAGATTGGAAGTCATGACAATCACCGTATTGCGGAAATCCACGGTACGGCCCTGGCCATCGGTCAGGCGGCCATCATCGAGCACTTGCAGCAACACGTTAAAGACATCCGGGTGAGCCTTCTCGACTTCATCGAGCAGCACCACACTGTAAGGCTTGCGGCGCACAGCTTCCGTCAGATAGCCCCCCTCTTCGTAACCGACATACCCGGGCGGCGCGCCTATCAAGCGGGCCACCGAATGCTTTTCCATGAATTCGCTCATGTCAATGCGAATCAGGTGTTCATCGGAATCGAACAGGAAGTCTGCCAGCGTGCGCGTGAGTTCGGTCTTGCCCACGCCCGTCGGCCCCAGAAACAGGAAGGAACCATATGGGCGCGACGGATCCGCCAGCCCGGCGCGCGAGCGGCGGATGGCGTCAGCCACCAGGCTCACGGCTTCGTCCTGCCCCACCACGCGGCGGTGCAGATAGTCTTCCATGTTGAGCAGCTTGGCGCGTTCACCCTGCATCATCTTGGCCACAGGAATACCGGTGGCCCGCGAAACGACCTCCGCGATTTCCTCAGCGCCCACCTGGGTGCGCAGCAAACGCGGCTTGCCGCTGTCGGCAGCTTCGGCGGATTCTTCCGTCCGCTCCGCAGCCTTCAGGCGCGCTTCCAGTTCAGGCAACTTGCCGTATTGCAGTTCCGCCAGTTTGTCGAACTGCCCCTTGCGCTGCAGTTCGGCCATTTCGGCGCGCGCTTTGTCTATCTCTTCCTTGATCGACTGCGTGCCCTGCACCGCGGCTTTTTCCGCCTTCCAGATTTCCTCGTAATCGTTGTACTCGCGCTGCAGCTTGTCGAGTTCTTCCTCGATCACCTGCAAGCGGCGCAGCGAAGCGTCGTCCGTTTCCTTCTTGACGGCCTCGCGTTCGATCTTGAGCTGGATAATGCGGCGGTCCAGTTTATCCATGACTTCCGGCTTGGAGTCTATCTCCATGCGGATGCGCGCCGCCGCTTCGTCGATCAGGTCAATGGCCTTGTCCGGCAGGAAGCGATCGGTGATGTAGCGGTTAGACAGTTCTGCAGCCGCCACAATCGCCGGGTCGGTAATTTCGACACCGTGGTGCAGTTCATAGCGCTCTTGCAGGCCGCGCAGGATGGCGATAGTGGATTCCACATCCGGCTCGCCCACCAGGACTTTCTGGAAGCGGCGCTCCAGCGCGGCATCCTTTTCGATGTACTTGCGGTATTCGTCGAGCGTGGTCGCGCCTATGCAATGCAATTCGCCGCGCGACAGCGCGGGCTTGAGCATATTGCCGGCATCCATGGCGCCTTCGGCCTTGCCCGCGCCGACCATGGTGTGAATCTCGTCGATGAAAACGATGCTGCGGCCTTCATCCTGGGAGAGTTCCTTGAGGACGGCTTTCAGGCGCTCTTCGAATTCCCCCCGGAACTTGGCGCCGGCCAGCAAGGCTGCCAGGTCTAGCGACAACACGCGCTTGCCGCGCAGGCTTTCCGGCACTTCGCCGTTGACGATGCGCTGCGCCAGGCCTTCGACAATAGCGGTTTTCCCCACGCCAGGCTCACCGATCAGCACCGGGTTGTTCTTGGTGCGGCGCTGCAGGATCTGGATGGCGCGGCGGATTTCATCATCACGGCCAATCACCGGATCCAGCTTGCCCTGGCGGGCGCGCTCGGTCAGATCCTGGGTATATTTGCCCAAGGCTTCACGCTGGCCTTCGGCGTCCTGGTCGCTGACGGCTTCACCGCCGCGCACCGCGTCGATGGCGCTTTCCAGCGCCTTGCGCTGCAAACCGGCATCCGCCAGGGCCCGGCCAGCCGGGCCTTTATCTTCCGTCAGGGCCAGCAGGAACAGTTCGCCTGCGATATAGGCATCGCCGCGCTTGCCCGCTTCCTTGTCGGTGCGGGCCAGCACGCTTTGCAGATCACGGCCGACCTGCACATTGCCATCGCCGCCCTGAACCTGGGGCAAGGCCTTGATGGCGGAATCCAGCGCGGGCGCCAGGCGGTTGACCGCCACCCCGGCACGCGCCAGCAAGGCCGCCGCGCCGCTGTCCTGATCCGCCAGCAAGGCGGCCAGAACGTGCACCGGTTCAATATAGGGGTTGTCATTGCGTACTGCCAGGCTCTGAGCATCGGCCAGTGCCTGCTGAAACTTCGTCGTGAGCTTGTCGAATCGCATAATCTACCTTGAGCAGAAATCAGTGGGGCCTTCAGGCCCGATACACCAAAGATGCGGGCAACATCGCAGATTTTCAAGACTTGTCCACAGTTTGTCTTTGCGCTGGCGCAAAAAACAGAGGCCACGGCGCAAGCATACTCAGAATGCATGAAATTAACAGCGGCCTGCGAGCGGAAATGAGCACGCCCGCAATGCCTGCGAGACAGGCTGTCGCGCGCCTGCGATAGTCACACCCGGCAGGCAGGCTGCCCCTGCGGCGGCTCACCGCCGCGCCAGACTGGTTCAGGCGCTGGGCCGCGTCAGAATATAGGCCGCCGAGGCCAGCATGAATGCGCCGACTCCCAGCGCAAGCCACAAGCCGGGGCTGGCCGACAGGAAGAAAATGACGTAGCCAGCCACAATGCCGCTGCACGCATAGGCCTTGGCGCGCGGCGCGATCGCGCCCCGTGCCTGCCAGTTGCGCAGCACCGGGCCGAAGCTAGGATGATTCAGCAGCCAGCGCTCCCAGCGCGGCGACGAACGCGCAAAACACCAGGCGGCGCCAATCAGAAACACCGTGGTTGGCATGACTGGCAGCAGCGCGCCAATGATGCCCAGGCCGACCAGCGCCAGCCCCAGCATGAAATAGCCCCAGCGCACGACCCGGTTGCGGGCCGGGACGCTGGCTGGCTGAGCCTGTTCGTCCGGTTTCATGCCAGGCTCCGGTACCGGCAGGCCAGCACCCGTGGCGCCGCATGGGCGGCGGTCAACAAGGTGGCGGAGCAAGAAAAGCGGGGCATACAATCCGGAAAAAGTCAGGCGCGGGCGCCCGGAAGCATGGACAAGGCCATGCGGGACGGCCTCTGGTCTGAATTGTGCAACAGCACCTGCCAAAATGCCAGGCAAAATCCTGCCGGATCCCCGCACAGCCTGGCAGCGGCGCGATAATGGCAGGATGTCGAATACCCTCTTGCGCCCGCTGGGCATCACCATGGGCGATGCCGCCGGCATCGGCCCGGAACTCGTGCTGAAACTGCATGCCCAGGGGCTGCCCTACCCCGCCATTGTCTATGGCGATGCAGGCGCCCTGGCGCGTGCGCGCGCCTACAGCGGCGCGGCAGCCGCAAACCTGGAAATTCAGGAGATCCCTCACCCCCGGGAGGCCTGTTTCCGGCCCGGTCTCATTCCCGTGATTTCTTGCGCTGCGCCGCTGCCCGATGGGCTGCCGCTGGGCCAAGTCAGCGCGCTGGCGGGCCGCTCTGCCTACGCCGCCATTTGCCAGGCCATCGACGATACCCTGGCCGGGCACCTGCACGCAGTCGTGACTGCCCCCATCCACAAGGAAGCCCTACAAGCGGCTGGCGTCGATTTCCCCGGCCACACGGAAATCCTGGCAACGCGCTGCGCTACCGATGACTACGCTATGGTACTGGTCAACGACTGCCTGCGCGTGCTGCTGGCCACCATCCATATTGCTTTGTCGCAAGTGCCGGCCCGCATCACGCCGGAAGGCCAGCGGCGCTCGCTGGCGCTGGCCCACCGGGTCTGCCGCCAGCTGGGGGTGGCGCATCCCCGCATCGCCGTGGCTGGCCTGAATCCGCACGCCGGCGAGGGCGGCAAATTCGGCCTGGAAGACCGGGACATCATCGCCCCTGCTGTCGCCTGGGCCAGGGCGCAAGGCTACGATGCCAGCGGCCCCTGGCCGGGAGACACCGTCTTCATGCGGGCCCGGCAGGGTGAATTCGATATCGTACTCGCCCAGTATCACGACCAGGGGCTGATCCCGGTCAAGTACCTGGGGCTGGATCAAGGGGTCAACATCACCGCCGGCCTGCCTATCGTGCGCACCAGCGTGGATCATGGCACGGCCTTTGACATCGCTGGCCAAGGCATTGCCGACGAAGCCTCATTGCGCGTCGCCTGTGACATGGCCGCTGCCATGTCACCCGAAGCCCGGTAGCCGCCCCAGGGCTTCCGGCGCCCCGGCTGCCTCCCCCGCGCTGGCCGCCAGGCGCCGCACAGCGCCGCCGGAAAACAAAACGCCAGCCCTCAGGCTGGCGTCTCATACTCCTGGCGCGGATGCGCAGGCAGCCAGGGAATCAATAGCCAGAATCAATCATGGCATTGCCCTGGGTATAGTTCAGGAAGCGCGTGCTGGAGCCCTGGAAGGTCAGGCGCACCGTGCCGATGGGGCCGTTACGCTGCTTGCCGATGATGATTTCCGCTGTGCCCTTTTCCGGGGAATCCGGGTTATAAACCTCGTCGCGGTAAATGAACAAGATGACGTCGGCATCCTGCTCGATAGCGCCGGATTCACGCAAATCGCTCATGACCGGGCGCTTATTGGGGCGTTGTTCCAGGCTGCGGTTCAGCTGCGACAAAGCGATCAGCGGGCAGTTCAGTTCCTTGGCCAGACCTTTGAGCGAACGGCTGATTTCGGAAATTTCAGTTGCGCGGTTTTCGCCTGCGGAACTGGCGGACATCAGCTGAATATAGTCGATGATAATCAGGCCCAGCTGCCCGCACTGGCGCGCCAGGCGCCGGGCGCGCGCGCGCAGTTCAATGGCTGTCAATGCCGGGGTTTCGTCGATATAGACCTGGGCTTCCTGCATGGTTTTCACGGCATGGGTCACACGCGGCCAGTCTTCCGCCTGCAACTTGCCGGTACGCATACGGTGCTGGTCCAGCAGGCCCACCGAACCCAGCATACGCATGGCCAGCTGAACCGCCCCCATTTCCATGGAAAACACCGCAACCGGCAAGCCTTCGTTGATGGCCACATGTTCGCCGATATTCATCGAGAACGAGGTCTTGCCCATGGACGGGCGGCCCGCAACAATCACCAGATCGCCAGGCTGAAGGCCGGACGTCATCTTGTCCAGATCGGCAAACCCCGTGGGCACCCCCGTCACATCTGAGGTGCTGTCACGGTGGTAGAGCTCGTCGATGCGCTCCACCACCTGTTGCAGCAGCGGCTGGATTTCCTGGAAACCGGCCGCGCCGCGCGCGCCTTCCTGGGCAATCTGGAAAACCTTGGCTTCAGCCTCGTCCAGCAGCTGGCGCGCATCCTTGCCCTGCGGATTGAAGGCCGCGGCGGCGATATCATCCGCTACCGTCACCAGTTTGCGCAGCATGGCGCGCTCACGGACGATTTCCGCATAACGGCGGATATTCGCCGCGGAAGGCGTGTTATGCGCCAGCGCATTGAGGTAAGCCAGGCCGCCAGCCTCTTCATTCTTGCCGGAACTGGCGAGCGATTCATTGACGGTAATGACGTCGGCCGGCCGCGCCAGGTTAATGAGCCTGACGATATGCAACCAGATCAAGCGGTGATCGTAGCGGTAGAAATCTTCTTCGGTCAGGACGTCGGCAATGCGGTCCCACGCGCCATTATCCAGCAACAGGCCACCGAGCACCGATTGTTCGGCTTCGATGGAATGCGGCGGCACACGCAGGTAATCCAATTGAGATTCAGCAGGCAAGGCACTCACAGCGCGCAGTACTCCATAAACAGCCAGTCAGACGGGCATACGCCCCGCGGCCCTGCCCGCAAGCAGGCAAGCAGACAGTCAGGCAGGGGGAAACTACGTATGCAAAGCTGATATTGTCGCACTAAACCCGTCAGCGGCGATCACGCGGCCAGGCAAGGCCCGGCAAGGCCCGGCACACGCGGCTGCGGCCCGCACGGCCACTGGCAGACAGCAAGGGGACGGACAGACCAGCGGGCAAACAGCAAAGGCTAGGAAAATACCTAATCCGGGGAACCCTTTCCAAAAAAAATATACAAATGATTATCATTGGTTGAACCCGGCAGGGCGCAGTCTCCATGCCACCATGCCATGCCCGTCGCGGGGATTGCCTTCGCCGGATCCCTGTTGCCCTCTACAACGATAGAAGCCCGCCATGTCCCGCTCAGGCCCACTCCCCTCGCCGCCATCCTGTCACCCGGAATCCGGTGATGCCGCCGCCCGCGGCGACACCATTCTGAGCGTCAACGAAACCCTGGCCTACGGCATGAGCAAACATCTGTTGAGCCAGGCGGCCAGGCAACAGCAATCCAGCCTGAACCGGTACGCCCGCCCGGAAGTTGGCAAAAAACGCATTGCCTCCTTCAAACAACTGACGCGCTGGGCACGCAACATGATTGCCCCCGGACTGCTGATCTACAGTGAAACCCGCATCCCCGAGAAATCGGGCTTTCGCAAAGGCTATTACCGGCAGATGCACTGGATGGCCAGCGAGCTCGACGGCCGCGTCCACCTGCAGCTGGAAGTCCTGACCATTCCCGCCCGCACCCACCAGCTGCATGTCCACATCCTGGTGCGCCTCAGCCAGCATGCGCAAATGAGGCTTTATCACCGCCTGGGCACCATCGAGCATCAGGCCGTGCTGGCGGAACTGGGCAATCTGATTTCCCATTTGCATGGTCTGCTCACGCTTTACCAGCACTCGCCCATGCAACGCGACTGGATGATCACCACGCCGCGCGGCGTCTTCGTCCTGGCACGCGACCAGCATCAGCCCGGCCTGCTGATCATCAAGACCTGGATCAGCAACCACCGGCTGTATGAAGGCTCGCCATTGCAGCGTGCGGTCAGGCAAGCCCAGTCCGAAGGCGAAGGGCTGATCATCAACCACCCGCCCTTCTACCCCATTCTTTCGCAAGCCCGGCTGCAAGCCAACCTGCCTACCCAGCTGCCGCTGTACCAGCTTTTCAACCAGATACTGCAAAGCCAGTATCCGCCGCAGGCCCCCATGCCCGACGAAATGAAGTTCCGGGCAAGTTTGAATGTGGCCGAGACAGGCGCCAGCATTCCGCTGGCGCCCTGCGAACCCCGCAAGCTGCTGGCGCCGCCCATTGCGCCGCCGCTGCCTGCCGGCCAGCCGCCCCGGAAGGTGCTCACCAGCGGGCGGCCGGATCTGGGCCTGGATGCCGATTTCCTGAGCAAATATGCCCGCTTGGCGCAGCTCCGGCCCTCTGATATTTCACGGCGCGCGGCCCCGGCCATCTACGAGCACTCATCCCTGCGGCCGCCGCGCTGAACTTCAGCCGCCCGGCTGCCTCGTCACCGGCCAGGCAGCGCCCTAGCCCGCTGCGCCAGGCTGCCCCTCCAGGGCGAGTAGCAGCCTGGCCAGGTTTTCGTCCAGTTCGTTCAGCACATCGGCCGGGATCAGAGACAATATCCGCCGTTCGTGTTCGACGAAAACATCCACGGCGCGATTGATCAGCGCCAGGCCAGGCGCCGTCAGCTGCACCAGCATGCTGCGGGCGTCCTG
>NZ_JBQEKA010000008.1:25376-37272 GCF_052103615.1 Kerstersia sp.
CTGTGCGTTCGGCACACGCTCGATGAAACCGCGGGCTTCCAGGCGTTTGAGCCTGTGAGTCATCGTGCCCGACGTCACCATCAAGGAAAAAAACAGCTCGGTCGGGCTGAGCCGGTAGGGCTGGCCGGCGCGCCGCAAAGTGGCCAGCATGTCGAATTCCCAGAGCGCCAGCCCGAACTCAGCCAGCGCGGCTTCCAGCGGCGGCTCCAGCAACGCCGCGCAACGCTTGATGCGCCCGATCGGCCCCATGGGCCTGGCGTCCAGCTCCGGGCGTTCACGCTGCCATTGGGCCAGAATGGCATCCACGGAGTCTGCTGGCCTGCGATGATAGGCATTGCTCATTTATCTTGACTTCAAGGTAATTGATAGACACAATGATTTTATCTTGAACTGAAGATAAAATCATGAGTCGCTCTCCTTCCTCCCGCCAATGGCGCGATATCCTGCTGACTGCGCTGGGCCCCACGATCTGGGGTTCGACCTATATCGTGACGTCCGAAATCCTGCCACCGGGCCTGCCCTTTACCGCGGCGCTCATCCGGGTGCTGCCTGCCGGCATCCTGTTGCTGCTGTTCACGCGCTGCCTGCCCGCCCGCCAGGACTGGGGGAAGCTCATCGTGCTGAGCGCGTTGAATATCGGCGTGTTCCAGGCCTTTCTGTTCGTGGCGGCTTATCGTCTGCCCGGTGGCCTGGCTGCCGTGCTGGGCGCCATCCAGCCTCTGCTGATCATGCTGCTGAGCTGGTCCATTGACGGCCGCTCGCCCTTGCGCAACACCCTCTGGGCGGCCATCGCGGGCGTGCTGGGCATGGCCATCCTGCTGCTATCGCCCCAAACAGTCTTTGAACCCATAGGCATTGCTGCCGCGCTGCTGGGCGCCGCCGCCATGGCCAGCGGCGTCTGGCTGACCCACCGCTGGAAACTGCAAATGCCGGTGCTGGCGCTGACGGGCTGGCAACTGCTGATCGGCGGCTTGATGCTGGCCCCTGTCGTCTGGCTGTTCGAACCGCCGCTGCCTGCGCTGACACTCACGCAATGGTCGGCCTATGCCTATCTCTGCCTAGCGGGCGCAATGCTGGCCTACGCTCTCTGGTTCCGCGGCGTCGCCCGGCTGCCTACCGTGGCCGTGGCATCCCTGGGCCTGCTCAGCCCCCTGACCGCCGTGGTGCTGGGGTGGGTCTTGCTCTCGCAATCCGTGACCGGCCCGGCCCTCCTGGGCCTGGCCATCGTCCTGGCCAGCGTCTTTGCCGTCCAGTGGACTGCCGCCCGCCCGCGCTAATGCCTCTCCTGGCCCGGCGGCGCTGGCCGGCGGGCCAGGGCCGGCCAGCGCCGCCCTGCCCAAGCGCTCATTTCCGCAGCATTCCCCATCCCGCGACACTGGCTATCACGCAAGCCAGCATCGCCAGCGCCATGCCTAGCGGCTGGCCATAGATCCAGGGAACGCACCAGCCGCTCACCGCCGAAAACCCCGCCATCTGAAAAAATCCCAGAAAGGAAGCCGCCAACCCGGCACGCCTGGGCGCGTGGGCCAGTATCCGCAGCGTCAACGCAGGCATGGCCATCGCCAGGCCCCCAGTAAAAACAGCGGGCAACAGCACCGCCCAAGGCAATGCGGGGGTTGGGCATACAAACAGGTACACCGTGTTCGCCAAGCAACTGCCAAGCATCAGCAGATAGGCGCAGCCTAGGGTCTTGCTGTCATCCCAGCGGGCAGACAACGAGGCCGCCGCCAGCGCCCCTGCCATGGCGCCCGCCACCAGCGGCACGAAGAGGACGGCGAAGGCCGTCTCCGGCAGGTTCAGGGTATGCACGATGAAATCAGGGGCGCCGCCGATCAGGAAGGCCTGGCCCGCCACCAGCAAACTGGCCACCAGGGTCATGCCCATATAGCTTCGGTTGCGCAGCATCCGCCACATATCGCTGCCCAATTCGTGCCATGCCAGGGGCTGGCGCCTGGCTGCCGGCAACGTCTCCGGCAGGCGCATGCCGCACAGCAGCCAGGCGCCAAGCGCCAGCGCAGCCAACATCAGGAAAACCGCCCGCCAGCCATAGTGCGCAGTCAATTGGCCGCCGAATAGGGGCGCAAGCGCCGGCGACACATTGAATACCATGACGATATAGGACAGGGTGCGCCGGGCCACAGCCTCGTCATAGCAATCCCGCACGATGGCTTGGCCGACCACCAGCCCCGCGCCTGCTGACAAGCCTTGCAGCACACGGCCGGCCAAGAGCCAGCCCAGGCTGGGCGCCAGCGCCGCCGTCAATGATCCAGCGAGATACACGGCAAGGGAAGCGAGAATGACCGGGCGGCGGCCCCAAGCATCCGACAGCGTGCCATGCAAAAGCAGCATCGAAGCGTAGGCCAGCATATAAACGCCGAGGGTTTGCTGCACGGCCTCGGGGGGCACGCCAAATTCTCTTTCCAGGGCGCCGAAAGCAGGCAGATAGGCGTCTATCGTGGCAGGCGCAATGCAGGCCAACAGGCCCAGCATCAACACCATCTGTAAATAAGAAGGGGGAGAAGATCGGGACACAGCCTTTTGCATCTGAATGAAATGCCCGGCAACAGGGCGGAACCTTCATCGTGACGCAAAGCGCCGCCATCCGGCTATGCCAAATGTCTGGAAACCTTTGTGCAATGACGAAACAGGCCCGCGCCGCGCAGCACAGCACCGGCACCGGCACCGCAGGGTCAGTTCAACTCGCTGGGCGCAATGCCATAGCGTTGACGAAATGCCGTGGCGAAATTGGAGGCATGCCGGTAGCCCGCGAAATGCGCCGCTTGCTGCACACTCCAGCCCTGCGCCAGATAGCCGCGGGCCACTTCCAGCCGGCGCTCGCGCAGCCAGGCAAAAACCGGGCGCTGGTACACCGCCTGGAATTTGACGCGTAATGTGCTGGGACTCATGCAGGCCAAACCGGCCAATTCTGCTAGCGTGAAATCTTCGCCCGGCGCGTGATAAAGACGTTCGCGCACTCGCTCCAGCCGTTGCCGGTCTCGTGCCGAAATCCTTATCTTCCGCTCATCGGCCTGAGCGCCTCCCGCCAAGGCATGCGCCAGCACTTGCAGGCCCACCCCTTCCAGCAAGAGGCAGTGCATGGCGCCTTGCCACGCGCTTTCCGCCATCAGCTGCTCTATGGATTGCAGAAGATGGGCCGGTACCGCCCAGCGCTGCAAGCGCCCTCCGCCCGCGCTCATCACCTTGGCGGCTGCTTCTGCCAGCAGCGCATCCGCGGCGGCGTCAGAGGGATCGAACGAAATATTGAGACTGCGCAGCCGTTGCCCGGCAGGATGCAGCGCGGTCATGGCCATGGCATCGCCGCAGGCGATACTGGCGCCGCTTTGCGCCACGATAGCCTGCGCATCCTGCGCATCCTGCGCATCCAGCTGGGCCTGCGCACGGCCTTGCAGCATGACAATGGCGGAAAACTGCGGCGTTGCCGTGGCAGTCGCGGCGTACTGGCGGCGGGCAAAAATGTCCGACAGCACAAGCGTCAGCCCTGAGCGGATGCGGTGCTCCTGGACGCGGCCTTGCGCGATGCAAAGTTGCGCCATGCTCCGGCTGGAGCCCTCATGCTCAGGCAGGCCATAGCGGAATCCCGCGCGCCCGCCCAAGCCGTCAAAATCAGACAGGGTGAAGCTAACGCTAGAGGATGAAGATGCAGCAGTCATTGCCTGGCCAACAGAGATTTTCGCGGCTTAACCGCACGATGCTGGCTGCCCTGCGCAGGACAAACGGAACTGGCGGAACAGGCGAAAAAAGCGGAACAGGCAGGACAGGAGAACCGGCATGCCTGCCATTGTGACATGCCGTCCAAATATCAGAAAAGCTTGCGGGCCTCTGTCCGGCAGCCGCCTGCGCGGCTGCCGGGGTGGAGGGTTGGCTGGGCTGGACTTCAGGCCGCCTTGCGCAGTTCGCGCGCGGCGTCCACCATGGCTTCCAGCGCAGCGCGGGTTTCCGGCCAGGCACGCGTTTTCAGGCCGCAATCCGGGTTCACCCACAGGCGATCCTTGGGCAAACGGGCCGCTGCCTTCTTCATCAATTCCACCATCCACTGCACTTCCGGCACATTAGGCGAGTGGATGTCATACACACCAGGGCCGATATCGTTCGGATAGTGGAAGGTTTCGAAGGCTTCCAGCAGCTCCATGTTCGAGCGCGAGGTTTCGATGGTAATGACATCCGCATCCATGGCGGCAATGGAGTCAATAATGTCATTGAACTCCGAATAGCACATATGGGTATGGATCTGCGTGTCGTCCCGCACCCCCGCCACCGACAGGCGGAAACTGTCCACCGCCCAATCCAGGTAGGTATCCCAGTCGGCACGGCGCAACGGCAGGCCTTCGCGGATGGCCGGCTCGTCGATCTGGATGATGCGGATACCGGCCTGCTCCAGGTCCACGACTTCGTCGCGCAAAGCCAGGGCCAGTTGGCGGCAGGTATCTTCACGCGGCTGATCGTCACGCACAAAAGACCATTGCAGAATCGTGACCGGCCCGGTCAGCATGCCCTTGACCGGGCGCCCCGTCAGAGACTGGGCATAAGAAGACCAGCCTACCGTCATCGGCGCCAGGCGGGCGACGTCACCGAAAATAATGGGCGGTTTGACGCAACGGGAACCATAGCTCTGCACCCAGCCATTGCGGGTAAAGGCAAAACCGGCCAGCAATTCGCCAAAGTATTCCACCATGTCATTGCGTTCTGGCTCACCGTGCACCAGCACATCCAGGCCGACGTCTTCCTGGAAACGGATCACGGCTTCGATTTCCTTGCGGATGGCGGCTTCATAAGCAGCATCGGTCAGGGCGCCCGATTTCCAATCGCGGCGCAGCGCGCGGATTTCTGCCGTTTGCGGGAAAGAACCGATGGTTGTCGTCGGATAAGCCGGCAGTTTGAACAGCGCCTGCTGGGCCGCGATGCGCTGCGGGAACGGCGCGCGCTCACGCGAGACTTCCGCCACGGCCTGCAAGCGCCGCTCAACGGCCGGATTATGAATGCGGCGCGAACTGCTGCGGGCAGCCAGCGCCTGGCGCTGCACCTGCAGCGCCGCCTGTGTGGACGCATCCGCCGTGCCGCCGACCGCTGCCGCCAGCCACTTGAGTTCGTCCAGCTTTTGCACGGCAAACGACAGCCAGCTTTTCAGCTCGGCATCCAGCTCGGTTTCATGCGCCAGATCGACTGGCACATGCAGCAGCGAGCAAGACGGCGCCAGCCAGAGGCGCTCGCCCAGACGTTCCCGGGCAGGCGCCAGCAACGCGGCGGCGGCATCCAGATCGGTACGCCAGATATTGCGGCCATTGATGATGCCGGCCGACAAGACCTTGTCTGCGCCAAGGGCATGCAGGACAGCATCCAGCTGCGCCGGGGCGCGCACCAGATCAATATGCAGACCGGCAAGCGGCAAGGCTGCGGCCATCGCCAGATTGTCCTGCAACCCGCCAAAATAAGAGGCCAGCAACACCTTGGGGCCAACATGGCCCAGGCGGGCATACACCGTCTGGAACGCGTCGCGCCAGGTTTGCGGCAGATCCAGCGCCAGGATGGGCTCGTCGATCTGCACCCATTCCACGCCCTGCGCGGCCAAGCGAGCCAGCACATCGGCATAGACTGGCAGCAGCGACGGCAGCAGCGCCAGCTTGGCTTCATCGCCCGCGCCGCCAGCAAAGGCATCCCCCTTGCCCAGCCACAGCCAGGTCAGCGGCCCCGGAATCACCGGCTTGGCCTGATAGCCCAGCGCCTGCGCTTCAGCGACCTGCTCAAACAGGTAATCGCGGGCAATGCGGAAGGTCTGGCCCGGCGTCAATTCCGGAACAATGTAGTGATAGTTCGTATCGAACCACTTGGTCATTTCGCAGGCCGCGGCCGGCGTGCCTGAGGGCGCGCGGCCGCGGCCCATGCGAAACAGCGTGTCCAGATCCACATCCGCACCGGACGGATGACCGAAACGCGCAGGCACGGCGCCCAGCAGCGTGGTCCATTCCAGAATCTGGTCATACCAGGCGAAATCACCGACCGGCACCAGAGACACCCCTGCCTCAGCCTGCATACGCCAGTGCGCCGCGCGCAGCTGCGCCCCCGTGGCGATCAAGGCTGCCTGATCCTGCTTGCCCGCCCAATACGCTTCCACCGCCCGCTTGAGTTCCCGTTGAGCACCGATACGCGGGAAACCCAGATTATGAATTTTCGTCATTTATAAATACCCCTGTACAAATTATTTTCAAGACAAAGACATTTTGCTAGGGAATACAACAATGACAAAATCAAATATCACATCCATAAAATGAGATAAACTCATATAAGGCATGAACATGAGCAAAACTCATGAAAATACGTTTTCGGCTCACGCCGGAACGCCGGATGCCGGTTTTTCCCGGCCCTGGACGCCTTTTTGTATGCCTTCCTTTATTTAGAATTCTTATCCAACACGCAGACTTGCCAGCCGTTCAGCCCCCCACCGGATGCGCCTGCCCGCCAGCAACGGGCATCTTCCCGGCGGCATGCGCCCGGCCCGCATAGCCAAGCTGCCCTATTCAGACACCATGATAGAAATTCGCCACCTGGAAACCCTGTGCGCCATCCGCGATGGCGGCAGCCTGCTCGAAGCGGCCGAACGGCTCCATGTCACCCAATCCGCGCTCTCGCATCAGCTGCGCGAACTGGAAAGCCGCCTGGGTGTTTCCTTGCTGAACCGCCGCACGCGGCCAGCCCGGCTGACGACGGCGGGCTTGCGCCTGCTGGCGCTGGCCGACGACATCCTGCCCAAAGTGCGCACCGCGGAACGTGAAATCACACGCCTGGCTGCGGGCCGCACCGGCCGTCTGCACCTGGCCATTGAATGCCATTCCTGCTTCCAGTGGCTGATGCCTGCCATGGATGAATTCCGTGCCAAGTGGCCGGAAGTCGCCCTGGATTTATCGGCGGCCTTTTCCTTCGCGCCGCTGCCGGCCCTGCTGCGCGGCGATCTGGATCTTGTCGTGACCTCAGACCCGCAAGCCCTGGAAGCCGTCGCCTATGTGCCCCTGTTCCGCTATGAACTGGTGCTGGCCGTTTCCCAAAGCAGCCCGCTGGCCGAACATAGACATATCGAAGCAATCCATCTGGCCGACCAGACGCTCATCACCTATCCGGTAGAGCGCCAGCGCCTGGACGTCTTCACCGCCTTCCTGGATCCGCAGGATATTGAACCTGCCGCCATTCGCAAAGCGGAACTGACCCCCATCATTGCCCAGCTGGTTGCCAGCAACCGGGGTGTCGCCGCCCTGCCCAACTGGGCGCTGACGGAATATCTGAATCAAGGCTGGCTGCACATTGCCAAGCTGGGACGCCAAGGTGTCTGGCGGACGCTCTATGCCGCCGTGCGCGCAGAAGACGAACAGGCGCCCTATATGCAGGAATTCCTGAAAATTGCCCGGACGGTCTGCTTCAAGACACTGTCAGGCATTCATGAGGTCTAATCGGTCTAATCCGAAAAATCCTCAAACCCTTCCATGCCCTCGGGTTCGGACTGGCCACGCAGGGCAAGTTTGAGCACCTTGCCCACGACATGCCCGGCAAAGCCACGGGCAGCCAGGAAGCGGGCCTGGCGCGCATATTCCTTGGGCGTATCCGGCAAGGCCTTGCCTTCAAAACGCTTGCGCCAGACTTGCACGGCACGCTCGTATTCCGTCGCCCGCAAGTCCTCGGACAAGGTATCCAGCAATTCATCCGCCACGCCCTGGCGGCGCAGATCACCGATGATGCGGCGCTCCCCCTGGCGGGCGCTGCGCTGGTTCAGCTGGCTGCGCGCATAGCGCTCGTCGGAGAGCCAGCCTTCGCGCTGCAAGCCATCCAGCAATGCCGTCAGGGTTTCTTCATCCGGCGCATGCAGCGCGAGACGCCGGCTCAATTCCTTGCGGCTGTATTCCCGGCGGGATAACAGCCCCACGGCCCTGGCCTTGAGCGACGGCCCGCGCCTTGCTGCGCGGGCCTCAGGTGCCGCCGCTAGTTCCGGCGCTATTTCCGCCGCAGGTTTCGTATCAGCCGATACCGGGCCTGCGAAATCGGCGCCGCCCACCGCTGCGCCGGACTCGAAATCTTCATCCTCGTCCGGCTCTCTGTAGGCATCACCCAGCGTGGCGCGCTTGGGCGTCAGCGGGGGATTGTTGCGCCAGCTTGCGTTCACAGGCTTCAGTCAGCGATGCCGCCTTCCGCCTCACCCTTCTTGCCCGCCGGGGCTGCCGCTGACGCCGCCCGCAAGGAAATCCCCAGGCTTTCGCGTACCCGGTTTTCGATTTCCACGGCAGTATCCGCGTGTTCTTTCAGGTACTCGCGGACATTGTCCTTGCCCTGGCCGATGCGCGTGCCGCTATAGCTGTACCAGGCGCCAGACTTTTCAACGATACCGGCCTGCACGCCCAGGTCGATGATTTCCCCTTCGCGCGAAATGCCCGAACCATACATGATGTCGAACTCGGCCTGTTTGAAAGGCGGCGCCACCTTGTTCTTGACGACCTTGACGCGGGTTTCATTGCCCACGACCTCGTCGCCGCGCTTGATGGAACCGATACGGCGGATATCCAGACGGACGGAGGAATAGAACTTCAGCGCATTGCCGCCCGTGGTGGTTTCCGGGTTGCCGAACATCACGCCGATCTTCATGCGGATCTGGTTGATGAAGATCACCATGCAATTGGTGCGCTTGATGGTGGCAGTCAGCTTGCGCAGCGCCTGGCTCATCAGGCGGGCCTGCAAACCAGGCAGGGAATCGCCCATGTCGCCTTCGATTTCAGCCTTGGGCACCAGTGCCGCGACCGAGTCGATGACAATCAGATCCACCGAGCCTGAACGCACCAGGGCATCGGTAATTTCCAGCGCCTGCTCGCCGGTATCCGGCTGGGAAATCAGCAGGTCGGACAGGTTCACGCCCAGCTTGGACGCATATTGCACATCCAGCGCATGTTCAGCGTCGATGAAGGCGCAGGTGCCGCCGACCTTCTGCATTTCAGCGATGACCTGCAGGGTCAGCGTGGTCTTGCCCGAGGATTCCGGACCGTAGATTTCCACCACGCGGCCGCGCGGCAGGCCGCCGACGCCCAGGGCGATGTCCAGCCCCAGCGACCCCGTGGAGACCACCTGGATATCGTGCTCGACTTCGTTGTCGCCATAGCGCATGACGGAGCCTTTGCCGAACTGCTTTTCGATCTGCGACAGCGCGGCGGACAGCGCCTTGGCTTTTTCCGACGCGGCGGCCTTGCTGAGTTTGTCGTCCATGTATGAATCCTTAAGCTGAGTAGATGCCCGGAAGCTGACCGGAGCGCCGACAACCAGGTACCGTCGGCATTATGGCATCAGATTATACTGTACAAAAAACCAGCATGACAAATCCGCCACAGCCCGCCGCTGTCATCCGGCAGCCTTACTAACGATTTCTGACACTTGCCCGGGGCGGCATCGCGCCGGGCCATCACCTGCGGCACGGCGGGAAGAATTATTCAGGACGCTGTCAGACCAGAGAGACTAGACTGGCTTCCATGATGGCGGACACCGGTTCCCCCGCATGACAGGCACAGCCCCCCTGTGCCGCATGTCCGGTGCCGCTTCATCGCTGGCGCCGTGCCCCCGCGAGCAATTCGCACGACGCCGAGCGTTCCCCAACGGCCTGGTCCATGACCAGGCCGTTTTTTTGCCCCCGGCCATCTCACAGGCAAACCGCCGCCGATCCCCCCGTCTGTCGGGCCTGTATTAGAATGCCCACTTTTGCGAGCGCGCCATGTGGTTCAAGAATCTGAAACTCTATCGTCTGAATCCCAGCTGGAATCCCAGTGTGGACGAGCTGGACGAACAGCTGGCCACCCTGGCTTTCACCCCCGGCAACAGCTCGCAGCCGCAAACCCTGGGCTGGACGCCAGTCCGCGAAAATGGCCGTTTCGCCCATGCCATCGGTGATCAGATCCTGATCTCGCTGCGCACGGAAAAAAAGCTGCTGCCCAGCACCGTGGTCAATCAGGTTGCCAAAGAGCGTGCCGCCGATTTCGAAGCCCAGCAGGGCTACAAGCCTGGCCGCAAGCAAATGAAGGAACTGAAGGAGCGTATCTATGATGAATTGCTCCCGCGCGCCTTCAGCATCAGCCGTGACACGCTGATCTGGATAGACCGCAAGAACCGCTGGCTGGCCATAGACGCGGCGGCTTCCGCCAAGGCCGACGAGGCCCTGGGCCTGCTCGCCAAGACGCTCAGCCCCTTCCCCGCCGAACCGCTGTATGTGGAACAGTCCCCCGGCGCGGCCATGACGGGCTGGCTGGCCGAAGATGAAGCGCCTGCCGGTTTCACCATCGACCAGGACACCGAACTGCGTGCCGCCGGTGATGGCAAAGCCGCCGTGCGTTACGTCAAGCATGCCCCGGAACCTGAGGAGCTGCGCCGCCACATTGCCAGCGGCAAACAGTGCACGCGCCTGGCGCTGACCTGGGAAGACCGCGTGTCCTTCGTCCTGACCGATGCGCTGGACATCAAGCGCATTGCGCCGCTGGATGTGCTCGCGGAAAACAGCGAAGCCACCGGCCTGGCGGAAGATGAGCGTTTCGACACGGACATGACGCTGATGACGGGCGAACTGGCCAAGATGGTCGCCGCGCTGGTAGATGCCCTGGGCGGCGAAAAGAAATCCAGCTAAGCACGGTCAGGCCCTTCCTGCGGGCCTTGATCGCTGGCGGGCGCAGCCGTTATCACTGCGCCTGGTCCTGCCCTCCCCAGCCGCGCCGATTTGTCTGGCGGCGGCTTTGGGAGGATACTTGAAGCACGCGGCACCACCCACCGCTGCCCGCACGGGCCGACTTCAGCAAGGACACCTCCTGATATGGATCTCGCAGCAGCATTCTGCCAACGGCTGGCTATCGCTCACCCCATCATTCAGGCGCCCATGGCGGGCGTGGCCACCCCGGCACTCGCTGCGGCCGTCTCCAATGCCGGCGGCCTGGGTTCGCTGGGCATAGGCGCCAGCACCACCGAGCAGGCGCGGCAAATGATACGCGCCACGGCCAAGCTCACGCAGCACCCCTTCAACATCAATGTATTCAGTCACGCTCCCGCCCGCCGCGATGCCGAACGCGAAGCTGCCTGGCTGCGCCACCTGGCCCCGCTGTTCGCCCGTTTCGGCGGCCAGCCTCCTAGCCATCTCAAGGAAATCTATTTCAGTTTTCTGGGGGATGACAGCATCCTGGCCATGCTGCTGGAAGAGCGTCCTGCGGTCGTCAGTTTCCACTTCGGCCTGCCCGGCCCGGCTCAAGTCCAGGCGCTGCACGATGCCGGGATCTACCTCATGGCCAGCGCGACCAGCCTGGAAGAAGCCCGCCGCATCGAAGCCGCCGGGCTGGATGCCATTGTCGCGCAAGGCATAGAAGCGGGCGGCCACCGCGGCATGTTCGACCCGGAAGGGCCGGATGAAGCGCTGGGCACCCTGGCCTTGCTGCAAGGCCTGAGCGGCCAGGTCAAACTGCCGCTTGTTGCCGCTGGCGGCCTGATGAACGGCAGTGATATCCACGCCGCCCTGCAAGCCGGCGCCAGCGCTGCGCAACTCGGCACCGCTTTCATCCTCTGCCCGGAATCCTCGGCCAATGACGCCTACCGCCAGAATTTGCGCCAAGCCGCCGGCCGCGAAACCCGCCTGACCCCCGTCCTATCGGGACGGCCGGCTCGCGGCCTGCTCAATACCCTGATCCGCCACGGCGAAGCGCCCGGCAGTCCGCGCCCCGCAGACTACCCGCTGGCCTATGACGCCGCCAAGCAACTCAATGCGCTGGCCAGCGCCCAGGGCGAAACCGGCTACGCGGCGCAATGGGCCGGACAAGGCTTCGCGCAAGCGCGGGAGCTGCCCGCCGCGGACATGCTGCGCACCCTGGCTGAAGAACTGGCGGCA
>NZ_JBQEKA010000008.1:37372-55095 GCF_052103615.1 Kerstersia sp.
GGCGCATTCAAGGCTGGCGGGCTGCCGCCGTCTGCTCTCCTGGCGCGGCAGCCAGCGGTTGCGCCGCGATATCGCGCAGCCCCTGCAGCAAGGCGCCGCCATCAATGCCGCGCCGCGCAACCGCCTGGATCCAATTCTGCGCAACCTCGTCCGCCGCCTGCTCTATCTCGGCATAGGCCTCGGGCGCAATCGTCAAGACTGACTCCGCAGGCATGGCAGCCATCCCTGCCGCCATGTCCGCGTCCCAGACCTCACTGAAACGCTGATTCAGCGCCGGGCCGCTATTGCGCTCTATGATTTGCTGCAAATCCGGCGGCAGGCTCTCGAACTTCTTTTTATTCATCAGCACCGCCAGCACCGTCGTGCTGAATGCGCCGGCGCCCGGCGGCGGATTGCTGTGATACTCGGTCACTTCGTCCACTTTTATTTCACGGATACTGGCCCAGGTGTACAGCACGCCGTCTATCACCCCCTTGGAGAGGGACTCGGTCATCTGCGACGGAGACATATTGATGGGCGCAGCGCCCAAGGCATCCAGCAACTGCGACGATGCGCGATTGGAGCTGCGCAAACGCTTGCCACGAAAATCTGCCAGGCTCGTGACCGGTTTGCCGCGAGTATGCAGCACCATGCCGCCATCACCGTGGACGGACAGGACCTTGTAATCCTTGAAATCCTCCTGGGCATATTGCTGATAAAAGTCCCAGATGACCGGATAGCTGCGCGCCGCGCCCACAGGCAGCATAAATGGCTGCTCCGCCGCCTCGATACGGGGAAACTTCCCGGCTGAATAGGAGGGCGCCACCCAGACAATATCCGCAACGCCGTTGCGTGCCATATCTGCCAATGTCGCCGGCGTCCCGCCCAATTGCATGGAAGGATAAATCTGGCATTGCAGCCGTCCTTGTGACTCTTCCTTTAAGGCTGCGCACCATGGGTCAAACACCAGGCGCTGCACCGGCGCGGTCGAAGGAATATGGTGGTTCAGCTTCAGAATATAGGTCTGCTCAGCCGCGGCTCCTGCGCTCATGCCAAGCAAGGCGCAAACCACAGCGCATATTTTGTATTTCATGATTGTCTCCTTCAGGATCATTATTTTTATGACTGCGGCTGCCGGCATATAAACAGCATACGCATCATGGCTGCCGGGCCTGGTGCGGCCTTCAGGCGGCTGCCCAGGCCTCTTCCAGACTCGCTGACCAGGCCAGCGCAACATCGCTGGCCTGGTCACGGCTGGAAGCATCGTGCCGGCCTATCGGCCCAGTCCGTTTCGCGCCCAGTTCCAGCCATTGCCCCACCAGCAGATCCAGCCCGCGCGAATAATGCGCATAGCTGCTATCCCCCAGCCCGAAGGCGGCGAAGCGGATACCGGAAAGATCGGGCCGCTCCTGCGCCAGCGCGAGGGAAAATGGCCGTGCGCTACCCGGCAGTTCGCCCTCGCCATGCGTGGAGCAAACCAGCAGATAGCAAGCGCCAGGATGCAGCTCCCCGACCGGGAACTGCGCCATATCCCGCACCGACACCCGCAGCCCGCGCTGCGTCAGCGCTTCGCCCAGGTCCTCCGCCACCAGCTCGGCATTACCGCTTTCGGTTCCGTAAAGCACGACGATTTCCATTTTGTCTCCTTGTCATTGTGATGAGCCGCCCGAGTTTTCGGCGGCACGCGCCTCAGCCAGGCACCCAGCCCAGCATTTCCTCAACGCTGGCGCACTTGCGCCGGATACGGCCAGGTTCTGCGCTGGCTCGTTCGGCTGCGTCTATCTCCAACCACGCCTGGTAATCCCAGGCGGCGGGCAGCGCCGCGGCGCCTGGACGCCCGGCCGTCAGGCGCCCTGACGCCCACTCCTGGGCAACTTCATCAGCCAGTTCCTGCGCCAATGCCCTTTGGCGCGCAATCGCGCCCTGCGGCCCGGTACGCAGCCAGCCTGTGCGATAGACGCCTGGGCTGGCCCGCGCCCCTGCCTGTGCCCAGTCAGCCTCAGGCTGCGCGGCGGCAAACCCGATGGCCGTCACCACCGAGCCCAGCCCTATGTCCTGCAAACGCTGGTCTGCCATGCGCAAACGCAAGCCGCTCACCGCCTTCGCGCCCAGGACGCGCTCAACTTGCGTGTTGAAATACAGGCGGATATCCAGGGGCGGCAATCCCGCCGTTTCCTCCGCAGAGGCGGGGATGGCGCCCAAGCCCAGGATTTCACGGGCAGACGCAGGCGCAAGCCCGCCCGTCGCTGCGTCCAGCGTCAGCCGCACACGCGCCAAGCCGGCCAGCTCACGCAGCATCGCGGCATCCCAGCGCACCTCGTTCGGCTTGCCCCGCACAATTAAGTGCAGTGTCTTGACCGGCACCGGCGCAATCGCCGCCAGCACACGGGAATCCATATCACTGCCTTGCCATTCGCCTGGATGCCGGGCAAGCAAACGCGCAATATCCAGCGCCACATTGCCCGCCCCCACCACCGCCACCTCAGGCGCCACCACCGGCCAATTACTGCTTTCATCGGGATGGGAGTTCAAGGCCCGCGTCAACCGCCCCGAACCGATCACCCCGGGCAAGTCCTCCCCCGGCACATCCAGGCGCCGGTCTGCCGCCAGGCCCGTCGCCAGAATCACCACATCAAACCACTGCTGCAATTGCGCCAGCGAGAAGTCCTGCCCTAGCGTCAAACCGCCAGCAAACCGGACCTTGCCTCGCGCAAACAAACGATCGAACTGCTGTTGCACGCCTTTTGTCCCCTGGTGGTCGGCGGCCACCCCATAGCGCAACAAGCCATAAGGCACAGGCAAGCGCTCGATCAGTGTCACTTCGGCATCAGGGAACGTCCGGGACAACATCTGCGCGGCATAACAGCCAGACACGCCGGCACCGACAATCCCCACCGTCAAACGCGCGGTGCGGCTCATGCGGCCTCCCAACATACCGGCAAGCCACGCACCCCGCGAAACACCCAGCCCCGGAATTCCACCGCCTGCGGGTCTGCCAGGCGCAGGCCTGGCAAGGCGTCGAACAAGCGCGGCAAGGCAACCTGACTAATCATGGCGCGCGCCGCCCAGTTACCCGCGCAGATATGCGTGCCATTGCCAAAGGCCAGATTGGTCAGCCGCTCCCGGCGCAGATCAAAACGCTCGGCCTGGGCAAAACGCCGCTCGTCGCGATTGGCCGATGCAATGACCAGACCAACGGTCGCGCCAGCAGGAATCCGCACGCCGTCCACTTCCGTCTCTTTGCAGACCAGACGCGGATACATGCCAACGGGGGATTGCCAGCGCGCCGTCTCTTCAAACACATCCGCCCAATTCCAGACACCGGCACGGACTTCCGCCAATTGATCCGGATGTGTCAGCAAGGCCCATACCGCACTGCCTATGACATGGCTGGGTTCATTCATGCCGCCAGAGACTGTCAATCGCACATTGGCACGCAGCGCATCCTCCGGCAGGGGTTCCGCCGCATGCAACATCGCCGACAACATGGAGGCATCCGGCTCGCGCCGCAGCCAGGCCACGCTGGCGTCAATCGCCTCATCCATTTCCTGCCGGACGCGTTCGGTTTCGAGCCAGACGGCAGGGTCGCCGGTCACATTGCCTATGCCTGCGATCAGGGTGTGCGACCAATCCATCATCGTTGCCGCATCCACGCCGCGCAAACCCAGAATGGCGCAAAGATTATCCGCCGCATAGGGCACGGCAAATTCGCGGAACAAGTCCGCCCCCGGCCCAAGCGCCCGCATATGCTGCAAGTAGCGTTCCGCATTGCGCTCGAAGACCTCCATCCAGACTTTGCGTATCGTCACCGGCCGCAATGCGCTGGCACTGGCCATACGGTCCCGTTTGTGTTCGGGATCATCCTTGCGCAACATCGAACGCCCCATTGTCCTGACTTGGGTCGAGCGCTGCGCGTCCTCATGCGAACTAAAGGTTTCCTGATCCAGCTCGGCCTGGAAGCAGGCATCGAATCCCGTCACCAGAAAACGGTTCAGGGCCGGTACCCAGGCGACCGGCATTTCACGGCGCAAACGCGCATAAACAGGATAGGGATCAGCCGCCAATTCAGCCAGGTTCACCCAATCCGCCACCGGCACATCCGTCATAACAAAAGCCATCTCTGCTCCTCCATCATCCCCGTTGTTTCCCGAGGATTCGAAGGCATCTTGGTACGGGCCAATACAAATGTAAATATCAAAAATTAGTCTTATATTCCAACTTTTATATGGATTACGGATGCCGCCATGCGTTTCACTTTCCGTCAATTGGAGTATTTCCGCAGCACGGCAGAACTCGGTTCCTTCAGTGCGGCCGCCAGCCAATTATTTGTTTCTGCAACGGCAGTGACGAGCGCCATCAGCGACCTGGAGGAAGCCCTGGGCACGCAACTTTTTGTCCGGCGCAAGTCTCATGGCGTCACCCTGACCCCATCGGGCCAGCATTTGCTCAATGAGGCGCGCCAACTGCTGCTGGATGCGGAAGAAATGGAACGCAGCATGCATTCCCGGGACGGCATGCTGCGCGGCCCCATCGTCGTCGGCTGCTACTCCACCCTGGCGCCCACGGTCTTGCCGGCGCTGATTTCCGGCTTCGAGGGCCTGCATCCGCATGTCATCCTGAATGTCGCGGAAGGCTCGAACGACGAGCTGCTGCCCATGATGGACGTCGGCAAGCTGGACGCGCTGATCACCTATCGCATCAATCTGCCGACGGGGCTGGCAGAAGCGGAATTGCTGCATACGGCCGTGCACGCGCTCTTGCCCGCCAACCACCCCTTGGCCGGAGAAGCAGCCATCTGGCTGCGCGATCTTCAGGATGAGCCGCTGATCATGCTCGACCTTCCGCCCAGCGGCCGGCATGCCTTAGACATGCTGCATGGGGTTGGCATCCGGCCGCGCATCCGCCACAGCACCCGGAACTTTGAACTGGTGCGCTCCATGGTGGCGCGCGGCCTGGGCTATAGCCTGCTCGTGCAAAGGCCCTGGATAGAACACAGTTATGAAGGCCTGCCGCTGATTACCCGTCCCATCCTGCCCGATATCCACAGGGAAACCGTGGTGATGGTCTGGCCTGAGCATATCAAGTGCAACCCGCGCCTGCAGGCGCTGATAGATTTCTCTCGCCGCACCGTCAAACTCAGCCAGGCCCGGCCCTTCGCCTGAACCGGCCTCCGGCGCGGCGGCGCCGGCCTGCGTCTTCGCGGCAAGGCCGCGCCTTCAGCGATCCCGGTGATCGGCTTCGCCTGCCTTCCAATAGCCGCTGGCGCTGACGCGGTGCATGGGCATTTCACGCTCTTGCAGGTAATGCTTGCGCAGCGCCTTCACGGCCGCGGCTTCGCCTGCGACCCAGATGTAACCGGGGCCGGCCGGAAACGGCCTGAACATGAGGCTCTGGCGCAGCGCTGAGCCCGCTTCCTCGTTGGCCTGCAACCAGGCAATGCGCATGCTGGCCAAGGTGTCTATGCGCTGGCGGTCGGCCTGCGTGGCGATTTCGGCATAAACCTTCACCTTGACCCAGGCCGGCAGAGTTTCGGCAATCACCTGAATGGCCGGCAAGGCCGTTGCGTCTCCGGCCAGCAATACCCAGCGCGCATCGTCCGGCAGTTCGAAGCGGCCGCTACGCGGCCCGGCGATCAACAGACGCTCGCCCAGCCTGGCACCTGCCGCCCAGGCCGAGGCCGGCCCGTCGTCGCCATGCATGACAAAGTCCAGGTCCAAGGTCGCCGAACGGCGGTTGATGCCCCGGATGGTGTAGGCCCGGCCTTCCCCGGTGGGCAGAAACACTTTCACCCATGCTGCCGGATCGTCCACGCCTTCAGCCTCCAGGAACGCAGGCATTTCACTGCCCCCCAGGGTGATGCGCCGCATATGCGGCGTCAATTCGGTAACGGCCAGCACTTCCACATTGGCACGGGCCATGGCGGCCTTTTCACGTTCAGCCATGATAAGCCCCCCGGCACCCGCCGCCGGATGCGGTGCACTGGCGTATGGCGCCCGCACGGCCGCCTGTCATGAAATCAGTTGCTTGTGACATGATCTCTCCAAAACACAAGTCTTCATCGGAGGAGATGCGCCAGCCAGCGCCAGCGCATCTCCGCCACGGCGCGCGGCCCGTTTCCGGCCTGCCGCAACCGGCCACGAAATCTCATTCATGCCGCTGCGTCCGACGCTACCGTGGTGCCATGTAATAATATGAGTAATTACTCGCGTTTAATACTCGCTTTGGGGACTCTGCATGCAACCGCTTCAACAACCCCGGAAAACGCCACGCCAGGCGCGCTCCCGCGCGCTGGTCGAAGCCATTCTGGAGGCCACTGCTCGCGTTTTGTCCGAACGCGGTTATGCCGGCACCAGCACCAACCTGGTTGCCGAACGCGCCGGGGTCAGCATCGGTTCGGTGTACCAATACTTTCCCAACAAGGACTCCCTGATTACCGCGCTGCATGAACGCCATGCCGCGCAACTGCACGCCGTCATGACGTCGGCGCTGGACATTCCCCAGCCGGTGACGCTGCGCGAAAGGCTGACAGCCATTGTCAGCGCCTGGCTGGCAGCGCACCGGGTCGAGCCGGAATTGCATCGCGTGCTGGAGAAAGAATTTCCGTTTTATGATGTCCCGTCCGAAGATAGCCCGGCCGATCAGGCCATCTTCCAGCAATTGCGCCAGATCCTGGCGCAGCATCGCGATGAAATCCTGCCTGCGGACCTGGACATTGCCACCTGGGCCTTGCTGCAAACCATGGAAGCGCTGATCCATGCGGCCGTGTTATCACCCTGGCCGCAATTCTCCGAAAGCGCCGTGCAGCAAGCCATCATCGACATGCTCTGCGGCTATCTTTACACTGGCAGCCGCGCAACGGCAGCGCCCGCCGGCGCATCTTCCTGACCCATTATTCTGACGACCCTCATGCCTATTTCCTGCGCCGTTTTCATCGCCAGTTCCCTGGATGGTTTCATTGCCCGCCCGGATGGCGCCATCGACTGGCTGGAACAAGCCAACCAGACTGTTCCCGCAGGCGAGGATTGCGGCTATGCCGCCTTCATGGCTGATGTCGATCTGCTCGTCATGGGCCGCAATACCTTCGACAAGGTGATGAGTTTTCCCGAATGGCCGTATGCCGGCCTGCCGGTATGGGTCGTCACCCGCACACCGCTGGCGCCCGGCCAAATCCTGCCTGCCGGCGTCCATCTGACGGCCGAGCTTCCGGGCGAGCTGGCGGACCGGGCAAGACAGCAAGGCTACCGCAAGCTGTATATAGACGGCGGGCGGCTGATCCAATCCTTTCTGCAAGCCGGGCTGATCAGTGAGATCACCGTGACGTCTATTCCCGTCTTGCTGGGACAGGGCCGCCGCCTGTTTGACACACTGCCCGGCGACATTCCCCTGAAGCTGCTGTCCGCCCAGGCCTATCCCTTCGGCTTTGTGCAATCCCGCTATCAGGTGCTGCCCCCAGCAGCAACCTGAAACAGACAGGCGCAGGCCAGCCGTCCCCAGGACAGCGGCCATGGCCTCAGCGCAGCGGTTTGACCAGCAGCAGCAAGCAAAGCGCCAGCATGAAAACAGCCACCAGCGCATCCAGCACCCGCCAGGCGGCGGGACGCCGGAACAGCGGCGCCAGCAGGCGCGCGCCATAGCCCAGGCTTACAAACCATGCCACGCTGGCGGCGCATGCCCCCGCCGCAAAAACCCAGCGTGTCAGGCCAGCATATTGGGCCGCCAGGCTGCCCAGCAATACCATCGTGTCCAGATAAACGTGCGGATTGAGAAAGGTAAATGCCAGGCAAGTCAGGATGACCCGGCGGCGGCCCGCTGCGCCCAGGCCAGCCTGGTTCATTGAGGCCTGGCCGCGCCAGGCCCGCCAGGCCGCCTGCGCGCCATAGGCTGCCAAAAAGGCCGCGCCGCCAAACCGCAGCCAGATCAACAGGCCGGGCCAGCGGCTGACCAGCGCTTCGATACCGGCCACGCCGCACAAAATAAACAGGATATCGCTCAGCGCGCACAGGCTGACGACCAGGCCCACATGGCGTTGTGCCAGACTCTGGCGCAATACGAATGCATTCTGGGCGCCGATGGCAACAATCAGCCCGGCACCGGAAAAAAAGCCTGCGGAGAACGCGGAAAAAGACATGATGCAAAGAGATAAAACAGCGAAAAGCCCATGCTGATGCAGGTTGACGATTAAGACTAGCTATTTATTTTTTATGATATGAAGAATTTCTTATGCCAGAGCGGAGGCAATCTTGGACTTGATTCACCCCCAGCTCGCCGCCTTTGCCGCCGTGCTGGAAGAAGGCAGTTTTGAGGCCGCCGCACGCCGCCTGTCAGTCACGCCGTCTGCCGTGTCGCAACGCATCAAGGCGCTGGAAGACCGCCTGGGCCAGGTGCTGCTGGTCCGCCAGACGCCCTGCCGCCCCACCCCGGCTGGCGAACGCCTGCTACGCCGCGTGCGTCCCATGCAGGCCCTGCAGGCCGAAGCGCTGGCGGACTTTCTGCCTGGCGGGCAGCCCGGCCATGCCCTGCCGCTGGCGATCGCCGTCAATGACGATTCGCTGGATACCTGGCTGGTCTCCGCCCTGGCCTTGCTGCACCAGCGCCATGGCTATGTTTTCGATATCCGCGTCGATGACCAGGACCACACGCTGGACCTACTGCGCGACGGTTCGGTCATCGGGGCCGTCAGCGCCCATGCCAAACCTTTGCAGGGCTGCAACGTCCAAGCTCTGGGCGTCATGCGTTATCACGCCATTGCCGCTCCTGACTTCTGGGCGCGCCATTTTTCGGCCGGGCTAAACGCCGCCGCCTTCACCGCGGCGCCCATGATCGTGTTCAACCGCAAGGATGCCTTGCAATGGCGCTTCATGCGCCGCCTGACCCGGGCCCGCCTGAGCCCGCCCACCCATTACATCCCGACCTCCAAGGGGTTTATCGAAGCGGCTGCGCGCGGCCTGGGCTGGTGCATGGCCCCGGAATCGCTGGTCGCGCCAGCGCTGCGCGAGGGCACCCTGCGCCTGCTGGACCCGACGCGCTGGCTGGATGTGCCGCTGTACTGGCAACATGCCGCGGTCCGCTCCTCAACCCTGCAACAAGTCACCCAGGCCTTGCGCGAAGCCTGCGCCAGCGCCTTGCGCCCGGGATTAAATCTGCCCGAACCGCCCTGATCCGGGCACCCATCCTGAAGCCCTGCCCGCCCGGACCTTCAGCGGGCATCGTGAAAAATGATGCCCAGCGTGTAGCGCTCCCCCCAATGCAAGCGGCTCACGCCGTGGCGCAAACTGGCGCGGCGATAGGAACGAGCGCCCGGCACAGGGTAATGATTCACGGCCAGAATGACGGCATCGCCCTGGCTCAGGGGCACCACTTCCACCCGCCCCGGGCGCTGCGGTTGATGCGCTGTCAGCAGCAACTCGCCGCCGCTGAAATCGCGCCCAGGCTCGCTGAGCAAAAAAATCACCTGGAACGGAAAAACACAATCGCCGTACAAATCCTGGTGCAGACAACAGTAATCACCGGCGCGGTAATGCAGGAGCAAGGGGGTCGGGCGCAACTGCCCGGCACGGTGGCACTGCTGCAGGTAGGCGTCATGGCTGGCCGGAAACGTCTCTTTGATCTTCAGCGCCGCATGCCACCGGTTGGCAATCGGCGCCAAACGGGGATACAAGCCCGCGCGCAAACCGGCGACCAAATCCGGCAAGGGATAGCGGAAATATTGGTATTCGCCCCGGCCAAATGCATAGCGCTCCATCACGATGCGGCTGCGGAAGCGGGCTGTTTGCGGAAAATAAGCGCTCAACCGCTCGCATTCAGGCTTGCCCAGAAACGCCGGAAGCACAGCAAAGCCGTCCCGGCCCAACGCGGCTTCCAGCGCAGGCCAATCCTGCGCCGCCACGCGGTCCGGCAGCCGGTGCTCAGCGTGCGCCAGGCCAGCCCCGGCTGCCAGGCTCGCGGTTCCTGGCGGCTGCGTGCCATCCGGAAAAATTTGGCCCTGCGGTTCAGAGGGTGTCATGAAAATACAGCTCCAGTCCAATACGCTCCCCGGCCCGTACCCGGCTGACAGCCTGCCTAAGCGTGGCCCGGTAATTCCCTTGCTTCCCCGCCACCGGACGCTGCGCCGCCGTGATGAATGCGATATCCCCCAAACCAAGCGGCACGACCATGGGGCGCGACTGCATGCGCGGGCGCTGCTCTGTCATGACGAATTCGCCGCCGCTGAAATCCCGCCCCGGCTCGGACAGCAAAACAAACATCTGGATCGGAAAAGCCTGGCTGTCGAGATCGCCATGGCGCAAGGCCATGTAATCATCCTGTGCCAGCAGGCTGGCATAGGATGGCTGCCGCTGCGGCCCGGCGCGCCGGACTTCCAGCTGGAAGGCTTCCCACGCCGGCGGATACCGACGCGCCACCCCCAAGGCCGCATTCCAGCGGTTGGCGATGCCGGCCAAATGGGCATAGCAATGGGCACGCCATGAACGCAGAGGCTCCGGCCACGCCGGGCCTATATCCAGGCAGCCGCCCTGCCCCCAGCCCAGGGTTTCCAGACGCGTGCGGCGCGGCGAGGCGGCCGCGATACGCTGCCCCAATTGCCGGGCGGCGGCCTGCGCCAAGCCGCCGCTCAGCAGGGCATATCCCTGGGTATCCAATTGCGCCGCGACGCTGCCCCAGTCCAGCCCATCCAGCCCATCCCGCCCATGTCCGTCTATTGCCATTTGCCCGCCCCGCATCCAGACTGTGCTTTACCCCTGCGTGCCTTACACCCCTGATGTCTTACAACTATGCCTTCGACTGCACGGCTGACGCTTACGATTGATGCTCATGACTGGGCCTCACGGCGCAGCAATTCACGCTTGCGCTCCACGCCCCAGCGGTAACCGGCCAGATCGCCATCGCGCCGGACCACCCGATGGCAGGGAATGGCGACAGCCAGGGAGTTGCTGGCGCAAGCCTTGGCCACGGCGCGCACAGCCAACGGCGCCCCGATGCGCTGCGCGATATCGGTATAACTCACGGTCGTGCCTGGCGGTATCTCGCGCAGCGCGCGCCAGACGCGCTCCTGAAAGGCAGTGCCCTGCACATCCAGCGGCAGGTTCAGCCCCATGGCAGGCGCTTCGATGAAGCCCACAACTTCAGCAACCAATTGTTCGAAGCCGCCATCGCCGCCGATGATCTCCGCCTTGGGAAACTGATCCTGCAAAGCATGCACCAGTTGCTCCGGGTCGTCGCCCAGCAGTATCGCGCAGATACCGCGCTGGCTCTGCGCCACCAGAATCGCCCCCAGTGAACACTGCCCGACCGCAAAGCGGATAACCGCCCCCGCGCCCCCGGCCCGGTAATCCCGCGCCCGCATGCCCAGCAGCCGCCCCGACGCTTCGTAGAAGCGGCTATTGGAATTGAAACCTGCCCCATAGATGGCATCCGTGATGGATGCGGCCGGGCTGCTCAGCTCTTCCCGCAGCTTGCGCGCCCGGTAGGCCGAGCTGTAGGCCTTGGGGGTCAGGCCCGTCTCCGCCTTGAAGAGGCGGTGAAAATGCGCCGGACTCAAGCCCAGCCCCGCCGCCAGTATGTCCAGTGATGGCGGCGTGTCTGCGGATTCAATCACCCGGCAGGCCCGCGCAACTAATGCGGCCCGTTGCGCCGCGGCGCTGGTCTGGTCTGCCCGGCGGCGGCGGCTGGGCCGGTAGCCCGCCGCCTCAGCTTGCGCCGCAGAATTGAAAAACACCACATTTTCGCGCCTGGGCAGACGCGCCATAGCACTTGGTCGGCAATACACGCCAGTGGTACGCACGGCATAGACGAAATGCGCGTCGGCAGCCGTATCCCGCCGCTGCACGGCAGTCCAGCGTTCCTCTTCCGTTTGGTAGGCCTGGGGTATCGTCATCTCTGTGGTCCTGTTGCATGCTCATCCATGGCAACAGAATAAAAACAAATTCAAGCGCAAGCACTCCGATTCTTGCGGTGCATATTTAACGGGCGGGCAAGCGCCACAGATACCAGGCCGCTACCGTGCGAAATGGCTGCCAGGCGGCGCCTATCGCTCTCATCTGGCCCGGCGTGGGTATTTTTTCCCAGCCTTTCAAACGTCCGTAGCCTGCCCGCACGCCAAAATCATCCGCTGGCAGAATATCGGAACGCGCCAGGGAATAAATCAGGAACATTTCTACCGTCCAGCGCCCCACCCCCCGCAAGCGCACCAGACGTTCGATCAATTGCGCATCAGGCAATGCCCGCGCCTCCGACAGGCTGGGCACGAGGCCATCCAGGCTGGCCTGGGCGATGCCCCGGATGGCGGCCAGCTTGGCTGCCGAAAAACCACAGGCACGCTGCAAGGCGGGGTCGGTCGCCAGCAATTGCTCAGGCGCGGGAAAGACACCGCCAGGATACAAGGCCAGAAACCGCTGCAAAATAGCGTCACCGGCCTTGGCATGCAATTGCTGGTAGGCTATCGCCCGCACCAGCGCTTCATGGGGCTCGCGCGCGGGCCTGGTTTCCAGGCAGCACAGGCCTATCGTCGCGACATGCCGTGCCCAATCCGCATCCAGACCAGCCAGAAAACTGGCGGCCTGCCGGTACGCAGGCGGCGACAAATCTGCCGCAATCTGAGCCTTCATCTTCACTTCCCCTTTGCTCCGGCCACGTTTCAGCGCGCTTCGGCCCCTTTCCGCCAGTCCTTCCCCGCCTGCCCTGGCTGCTTGGCTCATGCCGCCATTTGCCGGCCTCTCTGGCTGCGGCGTCCTGGTCTGCTTTTGCCAGGCAGCGGCATCCCCCCGCCACGCCAAGCCCTCTGTACCATCCTCAGCCCGCCAGGCGGAAGGTGAAATTGATGCGCTGGCTGCCCAGCGTCTCATGCGGCTCGTCCTTGAGCGGCAAGACACCGTGATAGCGCAGCCTGTCCGCGCCGCCCCAGACCGCCACATCGCCATGCCACAGCGGCACTTTGAGTGCGGGATCGCTACGCGCCAGGCCGCCGAACAAAAACATCGCGCGCATGCCCAGAGACACCGACACAATAGGCGCATCAAAATTCCGTTCGTTTTTATCCTGATGCAGTGATAAGCGCGCACCCGGCGCATAACGGTTGACCAGGCAGGCATCCGGCTCGAAGCCGGCAAACCCGGCCGCCTGAGCCGCCGCGCGCGCCAGGCGCTGAAAACAGGCAGGCATAGGCGGCCAGGGCTTGCCCGTATGCGGATCCTCCCCGGTGTAGCGATAGCCGCGACGATCGCTAGTCCAGCCCAGCGCGCCGCAGTTCGTCAAGGCCACCGACATGGTGTACCCACCAGGCGTGACCATCTGCCGGAAAGGCGACGCGGCAGTAATCTCCGCCAGCGCCGGCATCACTTCCGCCACATAAGGCAGCGCGAACTCCCGCAAGACCAGCGCTTGCGGCCCCAGGTGCTGATCCGGCGGCGGCGCCTCAAACAAAGCCAAGGTTTGCATCCTCATCCCATCCGCAGTGTCATCCCATCTCCCTGCCATGCCCGCAGCGCTATGCCGGGCAAGCCTTCTTGCCGGCCAGTTTACGCCTGCCTGCGCGGCGCAGACGCCAGGCCGGCCCGCATACGGCAAAGGCACCGGCAGTATAGGAAACTGGCCATGCCCCCGCACTCCGGTTCTTGCGCTTGAATTTCAAGCCTGCGCGAACAACGCTGAAAGAGGCGCGAAAATAAGCGCTGCAATAAGCGCCGCAATAAAAAAAACCGCAGCCGAAGCTGCGGTTTTTTCCGTGTGCCGCCCCGCATAGGGCAGACTCACAACGAACGCGCCGGACTTAGGCCAGCAGTTCGATGTTCTTGGCGTTCGGGCCCTTGGGGCCTTCGCCGATTTCATAGCTCACGCGCTGATTTTCTTCCAGCGACTTGAAACCGTTGATACGGATTTCGGAGTAGTGAGCGAAGAGATCTTTGCCGCCTTCATCGGGAACGATGAAGCCGAAGCCCTTTTCAGGGTTGAACCATTTTACGGTACCGGTTGCCATAACTAAAAACTTCCTTGAATAAACGGGCGGTACGCCCGGGATTGCCAGAAACGATCAAGGAAGGGACGTCGAACACAACCTAGATACCAACACTGGGCGACTGGTGTACTGAAACCCGCGTCGCTTGACCATCTGCGCCTCCACTATGACTGGATTTTCAGCCGCAGTCAATCGGAAAATCGGAAAATTTTTAAATTGTATATTCCCTGATGCCAGGAAGCACCGGAAAGCCCTGCCAATGCTGCGCTTTCCGGGAATAATGCCCCCCTGACCGGGGTGCTTAAAGCGTGCTGGCCCGCCTCAACGCAGATGGGCATTTTGCCCATGATGGCGCGTGCTGGGGGCCGTCGGAATGTCCACGAAAAGGTTCCAGACAGCGATGAAGAGCGCCGCGATCAGCGGCCCCATCACAAAGCCGTTCAGGCCGAACAGCGTCAAGCCGCCCAGCGTGGAAATCAGCACCAGATAATCCGGCATGCGCAAATCCTTACCGACCAGCAGCGGCCGCAGGATATTGTCCATCAGGCCGATGACCAGAATCCCGAACAGCAGCAGGAATACCCCTTGCCAGGTTGCCCCTGTCACCAGAAAATAAATCGCGACCGGCCCCCAGATCAGGCTGGCCCCCACAGCGGGCAGCAAGGACAGAAAAGCCATGACCACGCCCCAGAGCAAGGCCCCCTGAATGCCCAGGAACCAGAAGCTCAGCCCGCCCAGCAGCCCCTGGGCCGCTGCCACCGCAATATTGCCCTTGACCGTGGCGCGCACGACCGTCGTGAAATTGCGCGCCAGGTTCTGTTTGTGCATGTCGCTCAGCGGCACGGCGCGGCGAATACGCTGCGACAGCCAGGTGCCATCACGCAACAGGAAGAACAGCAGATACATCATGATGCCGGCGCCCACCACGAATTGCAGCGTGTTCTGGCCCAGGCTCACCGCATGCGAGGCCACGAACTGGCTGACTTGCATGACACCGGATGCCAGCTTGCTCTGCCCCCCGGTTTCATCGCCGGTCAGCCGCAAGACATATTCCTGCAACGAGGGCGGCAAGGCGTTCACGACCTGATGGAAATACAGGGAAAAATTCAATTGGCCGGAACTGATGCGCTCATAGAGCGCGATGATCTCTTTGACCAGCGCCCCGGTAATAAAGGCCAACGGTAAAATGACGCACAACAAGGCGACAATCAGCGTGATCAAGGCCGCAATATTCCTGCGTCCCCGCAACAGCCGCAGCATGTATTGGTTCAAGGGCATGAACAATACCGCCAGCACCGTGCCCCAGAAAATTGCCGTGAAAAACGGCAGCATAAGCCAGAAAAAGGCCAGCGAAACGAACGCCAGCAACAGGACAAAGACCCGGTAATGCAGATGTGCGGAGCGCATGGGCGTCATGGTGTGAATAGAAAAAAGAGGCGACAACCATACAGACGGTATGGGGGCTAGTGAATACTAAGCGAAAACCCGCTGATTCGGGCATCTTTGTGCAACAGGCTGCGGCCTGTCTGCCAGCGACTCCTGCCGGTATTGAGTATGATGCAGGGCGCGGCCAGCCTGCCCTGCTTGTGCTGGATCAAGCACGTCTGCCGCCGGCATGGCGCCGCCTGCCAACAGGCTCTAAACTGCCGCCTATCTGTCTTTCTGGAGTACCACATGACCCACGCTGCGGAAAAGGATGTCGTCATTGTCGGCGCCGGCCCCGCCGGCCTGTGCCTGGCGCGCGCCCTGTCGGCGGGCGGCCTGTCCGTCACCCTTGTCGAACAGCAGCCGGCTGCCAGCCTGGCCGACCCCGGCTTCGATGGCCGTGAAATCGCCCTGGCCCATGAGTCGCGCCAGCTGCTTGAAGAACTGGGCGTCTGGCAACTGATTCCAGAAACGGAAATTTCCTTGCTGCGCGACGCCCATGTTTTCAATGGCACGTCGCGCAACCCCATGGTCATTACAGCGCAGGCCGGCGGCAGCGATCAGCTGGGCTGGCTGGTGCCCAATGACTGTATCCGGCGCGCGGCCTGGCAGGCAGTGGCCGGCCGCGCCGGCATCGAGGTACTGGACGGCACCAGCGCCGTTGGCGTCGAACCCGGCGCGGACAGCACGCTGATCCGCCTGTCCGATGGCCGTGAACTGCGCACCCGGCTGCTGGTGGCGGCCGATAGCCGTTTTTCCTCGATGCGGCGCGCCATGGGCATAGGCGCCTACCTGCACGACTTCGGCAAATCCATGATGGTAGGCCGACTGGAACATGAGGCCGATCACGGCCATGTGGCCTGGGAATGGTTCGGCTATGGCCAGACCCTGGCGCTGCTGCCGCTCAATGGCCGCCAGGCCTCTGCGGTGCTGACCTTGCCGCACCACCAGATCCAGGCGCTGCAGGCGCTGGATGACACGGCTTTCGCCGAGGAAATGGGCAAACGCTTTGACCACCGCCTGGGCGGGATGAAAGTAGCGGGCAGCCGCCATGTCTATCCGCTGGTCGGCGTCTATGCCTACCGTTTTGCCGGCACGCGCTTCGCGCTGGTCGGAGACGCCGCCGTCGGCATGCACCCGGTCACTGCGCACGGTTTCAATCTGGGCTTGCGCAGTGTCGCCAGCCTATCGCGCCAGGTGCTGACTGCGGCGCGCCGCAATGCCGACATCGGCGACAGCCGCTGGCTCAAACGCTACGAACGCGAACACCGCTTCCATACCTTGCCGCTGTTCCTGTCCACCAATCTGGTGGTGGCTATGTTCACCAACGATACGCCGCCGGGCCGCCTGCTGCGCGAGGCCACCTTGCGCCTGGCCAGTTCCGCCAGCCCCTTCAAGCGTTTCGTCGCTTCGCGACTGACCTGACCCGGACGCCTATCATCGTCATGCAGACTCTGGCTTCCGATACCCTGGCCGTCGAGCTGGTGGCCGTCCTGGCCGCCGCTGATAGCCAGGCGCCTTCCGTCCTGACCATCCAGGGCGGGCTGACCTTTCCGGCCGGCCCTTTCGTCATGGCCCACCGTTCGCTGCAGGCTGGCCTGCGCGGCTGGGTGGAAGCGCAAACCCATCATCCGCTGGGTTACCTCGAACAGCTCTATACCTTTGCCGACCGCGGACGCCATGCGGACGCGCCGGAAATGCGGACGATTTCCATCAGCTACCTCGGCCTGACGCTGGCGGGCGATGCCCCGCCTGACCTGGATGCGAGCTGGCGCAGCTGGTATGAATACTTCCCCTGGGAAGACCGGCGCGACGACAGCAACGCCGCCCTGTTTGCCGACATCGCGGCCCGTTTGCGCGCCTGGGCCCAATCCCAGACCCGCGGCCTGCGCGAACGCCAGTGGCAACGCTGCTGCGCCTTGTTCGGGCTGGAAAATGACATTTGGGATGAAGAGCGGACGCTGCCGCGCTACGAACTGCTGTACGAGGCCGGCCTCGTGCCGGAGTCCCCCATAGCTGGCCCTGACCTGCTGCCGGGCCGCAGCATGCTTTACGATCATCGCCGCATTCTCGCCACAGCCATGACCCGCTTGCGGGCCAAGCTAAAATACCGGCCTGTCATTTATGAGCTGATGCCTGCCAGTTTCAGCCTGCTGCAATTGCAGCAGGCGGTGGAAGCCCTGGCGGGCCGGCGCCTGCACAAACAAAACTTCCGGCGCCTGATTGCCCAGCAAGATCTGGTGGAAGAAACTGGCGCCTCCACCCAGACGGGCGGCAGGCCCGCCAAACTGTACCGTTTCCGCCGCGGCGTGGAGATGGAGCGCGCGCTGGCCACCGGCGGCCGCTTGCCACTGATGAAAGCCTGAGCGGC
>NZ_JBQEKA010000008.1:55195-66824 GCF_052103615.1 Kerstersia sp.
GCGGCAGCACCTCAGGCGCGCACGACGCGCCCTTGCCCGGCGCCCCAGCCCGTGATGGCAACGCCAAGCGCCAAGCCGCCGAACAGCCACCCGGAACTGGCATAGCTGCCGGTCCATTCCAGCAGCAAGCCCACCAGCAAAGGCCCCAGCGCAGCCAGGATGTAGCCGCCGCCCTGCGCCATGCCGGACAAACGCCCCGCCACCGCGGAATCCGCCGAACGCAACACGATGAAAGTCATGGCCAGGGCAATCAAGCCCCCCTGCCCCAAGCCCTGCACGACCATCCACCACCAGGCCAGCGAGAGCGGCAAGTACAGCAGCCCCAGCAAGGCGCCGCCCGCACACAAGGCCAGCACGCTGGCAATCCAGCGCTGATCCCGGCAGCGCACCACAAAATGCGGCACCAGCAGACAGGCGACCATCTGCACAACAATGGACACCGACACCATCACGCCCGCCATGCCGGCATCCATGCCGCGGCTGCGCAAAATGGGCGCGAGCCAGCCGAACACGCAATAGGCCAGCGCAGACTGCAGGCCCATCAATCCGGTCAATTGCCATGACAACGGATCGCGCCAGACGGCGGCGGGCCGCTGCGGCGCGCGCGGCGGCGCCTCATGCGCCGGCAGACGCCTGAGATGTATGCCCCAGCACAGGGCCACCAGCGCCGCCGGCAAGGCCCAGGCCGCCAATGCCAGGTTCCACTCGGATGCGCGCGCCAGCGGCACGGTCAGGACCGCCGCACAGGCCGCACCCGCGCACAGGAAAGTCGTATATAAGCCTGTCATCAAGGCCATTTGCTTGGGGAAATCGCGCTTGACCAGCCCGGGCAGCAGCACATTGCCAATGGCGATGGCGGTGCCCGCCAGGGCGGATGCCAGCAGCAGCACGCCCGGCGATTCCACGAAACGCAAGGCAGACCCGACTGTCAGCAGCAGCAAGGCCCAATACATGGTGCGCTCTACCCCATAGCGGTTGGCCATGATGGGCGCTGCCGGGGCGAACACGCCCAGGCAGATAACAGGCAAAGTGGTCAGATAACTGGCTTGCGCGGCAGACATGTCCAGCGCATCCATGATTTCCGGCAGTAAAGCCGCCAGACTGGGAAACACCGGCCGCAGATTGCTGGCAATCAAGATCACCAGCACGGCGTACCACAGGTTTCTATGCTTGCCTGATGACGGCGCGCTGCGCGATGCTGCCGTCTGTTGTTCCGTCTCCGTCATTCCTGCTCCATTGCGTGCTGCCTCGGGACAGTCTTGAATTGGTTCAGATCGAAAAACAGGCGCCGCGCCACGCCTGCGGGATGGCAGCAGGCGCCCTTCCCCCAGGGCGCCTGCTGCCGGCCATGCCTCAGTCTTCCTGGCCGGACTCGGCCCGGCGGCGCTGCGCGCGGCGCACCGCCACATAGAACACCATAAACCACAGTACCGGCACCGCCACGCCGCCCAGCGGCACATAGGCCAGCGCCGCCATGCGGAACCACTCAGGCAGGGCAAGCTGTGATTGGCACAGGTTCTGACCGCCGCCAAACGACAGGCAGCTATCCGAAAATACGACCAATGCCAAACCCCAGAGCGCCGTGCCTGCGAGGCACAAACCCCACCACAGCTTGACGCGGGTATCCATACCGCGCCGCTGCCGCACCCAGGCAGGCAAACTCAGGCACAGCACGGGCAAGAGGGTCAGAATCAGGAAAATCAGAAAGGTGTAAAACATGGCACGGCATCGCATCAGAAAAAGGCCGGCATCATTCCGTGCCGGCTCGCTGCCGAGAGAATACGCGATTCAGCAGGCTTTGAATACCGCCAGGCCTGCGCCGCCATGACGGCAGCCGGCCTGCTTCTGCGGGAAGCGTAGTGCCTCAGGCAGCCCGGCATGGCCTTGCGCTTCGTAACAATATCGGCACGGCCGCAAAGCCTCACCCGGCAGCCAGTCCTCACGCGGTTTCCCGAGCGATTGCGGCACAAATACAACCACTACATTTATGGTATTTAAAAAATAGAAACACTATATCTAGTAGTATCTTGCTATTCTCCTTTCCAGCAAACCTGAATCACCCACGGCCACCCGCCAGCCTGCATTGCCTTTTGCGTGCGCATGCCAGCGTGTTCCCAACCATTTCTAGGAATAGCAATCATGATCGTTACTGTTTACAGCAAACCGGCATGCGTCCAATGCGTCGCCACTTACCGCGCGCTGGATAAACAGGGCATCTCGTATCAGGTCGTTGATCTGACCGAAGATGCCAATGCGCTGCAAACCGTGCGCGATCTGGGGTATCAGCAAGCACCGGTGGTGGTGGCTGGCGCGGACCACTGGTCAGGCTTCCGCCCCGACAAAATCAGCGCGCTGGCCTGAGCTCTTCCGCCAGCGCCAGGCAGAGCCGCCCGGCGTCTGATCAGTCATGTCAGCCGCAGTTCTAGCGGCCATCGGAGCGGCAGAACATGCCAGCCAGGCACAGCCCGCAGTCTGGCCACTGCCTTGCCGTTACCTGACCGCTGCTTCCTGACCGCCCGCTCCTCTGCCGGTTTTGCCACCCGTTTTTCAGGACCCGGAATACGCCGCCATGGGCCAGATCGTTTATTTCTCCACCAGTTCCGGCAATACCCAGCGTTTCGTCGAGAAGCTGGCTTTGCCTGCCCATCGTATTCCTCAATCCTCGCGCGCAGCCTTTCTGCTGGCGCCTGAACCGTACATCCTGATTGTTCCCACCTACGGCGGCGGTCATCCCGCCGGCGCCGTTCCCAAAGCCGTCATCCACTTCCTGAACCACGAAGCCAATCGCCGCCAGCTGCGCGGCGTCATCGCGGCCGGCAATACCAATTTCGGCACCGCCTATTGCCTGGCCGGCGACATCATTGCGCAAAAGTGCAAAGTGCCGCTGCTGTACCGCTTCGAGATGCTGGGCACGGAAGAAGATGTTCTCAAAGTCCGTCATGGAGTCCATGCATTTTGGAAACGACAACCCTGATCCCGAAAGCTGCCGCCAGTGCCGAACTGGATTACCACGCACTCAATGCCATGCTCAATCTGTTCGATGAGCAGGGGCAAATCCAGTTCGACAAAGACCGCATGGCGGCGCGGCAATATTTCCTGCAGCATGTGAACCAGAACACCGTGTTCTTTCATCATCTGCAGGAAAAACTCGACTACCTGGTGAACAAGGAATACTACGAAGCCGATGTGCTGCGCCAGTATTCCCCCGACTTCATCCATCAGCTGTTTACCGATGCCTACGCGCGCAAGTTCCGGTTCCCGACCTTCTTGGGCGCCTTCAAGTACTACACCAGCTACACCCTCAAGACCTTCGACGGCAAACGCTACCTGGAACGCTACGAAGACCGCGTCTGCATGGTCGCGCTAGCGCTGGCCCAGGGCAATGAGGGCCTGGCGCTGGCGCTGGTTGATGAAATCATCAGCGGCCGTTTTCAGCCTGCCACGCCCACCTTCCTCAACGCCGGCAAGAAACAGCGCGGCGAATTGGTGTCGTGCTTCCTGCTGCGCATCGAAGACAATATGGAATCCATAGGCCGCGCCATCAATTCCGCGCTGCAGCTCTCCAAGCGCGGCGGCGGCGTAGCCTTTCTGCTAAGCAATATTCGCGAAGCAGGCGCCCCCATCAAGCAGATTGAAAATCAGTCTTCCGGCATCATTCCCATCATGAAGCTGCTGGAAGATGCGTTTTCCTACGCCAATCAGCTAGGCTCGCGCCAGGGCGCGGGCGCTGTTTATCTGAATGCGCACCATCCGGACATCCTGCGCTTTCTGGACACCAAGCGCGAAAATGCCGACGAAAAAATCCGCATCAAAACACTGTCGCTGGGCGTCGTGATTCCCGACATCACATTCCAGCTTGCGCGCGACAACGAAGATATGTATCTGTTCTCGCCTTATGACGTCGAAAAAGTTTACGGCAAGCCCTTCGGCGACATCAGCGTGAGCGAAAAATACCGCGAGATGGTGGACGACCCGCGTATCCGCAAAAGCAAGATCAATGCCCGCGAATTTTTCCTGACGCTGGCCGAGATTCAATTTGAATCCGGCTATCCGTATCTGATGTTCGAAGACACGGTCAATCGCGCCAATCCGGTCAAGGGGCGGATCAATATGAGCAATCTGTGCTCGGAGATCCTGCAGGTCAATGCGCCCGCCAGCTATGACGCGGATCTGTCCTACACCGCGCTGGGCAAAGACATCTCCTGCAACCTGGGCTCGCTGAATATTGCCAAGACCATGGATTCGCCCGACTTTGGCCGGACAGTGGAAGTGGCGGTGCGCGGCTTGACCGCCGTGTCCGATATGAGCGATATCCGCTCCGTGCCCTCCATCGCCCATGGCAATGCCCTATCGCATGCTATCGGCCTGGGGCAAATGAATCTGCACGGTTATCTGGCGCGCGAACGCATTTTTTACGGTTCGGAAGAAGGGGTGGATTTCACCAATATGTACTTTTACACGGTGACTTACCATGCCCTGCGCGCGTCCAACCTGCTGGCCTACGAACGCGGGCAACGTTTTGCCGGGTTCGAGGATTCCAAATATGCCAGCGGCGAATACTTCGACAAATACACCCAGCAGTCCTGGCAGCCCGCCACCGCGCGCGTGGCCGAACTGTTCCGCCAGGCCGGGATCGCCATCCCCACCCAGGAAGACTGGCACGCCCTGAAGGCCGCCGTGCGCGAACACGGGCTTTACAACCAGAACCTGCAAGCCGTGCCGCCCACCGGTTCGATTTCCTATATCAACCACTCGACCTCAAGCATCCACCCGATTGTGGCCAAGATCGAAATCCGCAAGGAAGGCAAGATAGGCCGCGTGTACTACCCCGCCCCCTACATGAACAACGACAACCTGGCGTACTACCAGGATGCCTACGAAATCGGGCCCGAGAAAATCATAGATACCTACGCGGCCGCGACCCAGCACGTGGATCAGGGGCTTTCGCTCACGCTGTTCTTCCGCGATAGCGCCACGACACGCGATATCAACCGGGCGCAGATTCACGCCTGGCGCAAGGGCATCAAAACCATCTATTACATCCGGCTGCGGCAAATGGCGCTGGAGGGCACGGCCATCGAAGGCTGCGTGTCCTGCACGCTGTAAGCCGCCGCCCCTGACCACGGAAACCATCATGAGCACAAACCCGCCCAGCCCCCTGGCCGCCAAGCGGCTCAAGCGCGTCGATGCGATCAACTGGAACCGCATCGAAGACGATAAAGACCTGGAAGTCTGGAACCGCCTGACCGGCAACTTCTGGCTGCCTGAGAAGGTGCCGCTTTCCAACGACATCCCTGCCTGGGCCACCCTGACGCCGCTGGAGCAGCAAACCACCATACGCGTCTTTACCGGGCTGACCTTGCTCGACACCATCCAGAATACGGTGGGCGCGCCCGCGCTGATCCAGGATGCCATCACACCGCACGAAGAAGCGGTCTATACCAATATCAGTTTCATGGAAGCCGTGCATGCGCGCTCCTACAGCTCGATTTTCTCGACCTTGTGCCTGACGCCCGATGTCGATGATGCCTACCGCTGGAGCGAGGAAAATGAATCCCTGCAGCGCAAGGCCGCGCTGATCCTGGAACGCTACCGCGCCGATGACCCCTTGATGCGCAAGGTTGCCAGCGTTTTTCTGGAATCCTTTCTGTTTTACTCCGGCTTCTATCTGCCCATGTACTGGTCCAGCCGCGGCAAGCTGACCAATACGGCCGACCTGATCCGCCTCATCATCCGTGACGAGGCTGTTCACGGCTATTACATCGGCTACAAATTCCAGCGCAATCTGGAGCAGGTGTCCGAGCCGCGCAGGCAGGAGGTCAAAGACTATGCCTTCGAGTTGCTGCACGAGCTCTACGATAACGAAGTGCGCTACACGGAAGAACTGTATGACGGCGTAGGCTGGACGGAAGATGTCAAAAAATTCCTGCACTACAACGCCAATAAAGCCTTGATGAACCTGGGCTATGAGTCCCTCTTCCCGGCAGCCGTCACCAACGTGAACCCGGCCATTCTGGCCTCGCTCTCGCCCGGCGCGGACGAGAACCACGATTTCTTCTCGGGCTCCGGGTCTTCTTACGTCATCGGCAAGGCCGTCAATACCGAAGACGAAGACTGGGCCTTCTAAGCGGGACGCACACGTCCCCCGGCAACAGCGCGGCAGCCGCCTGGCGCATGAGCAGCCACGGCGCCGCCAGCTTGCGGCGGCGCGGCTGCCGGGTTGCTGATTTCCCATTTTCCTGAAGGGCCGATTGTGTCTCCAGCTAAAGGGCACTAGAATCAACGCCAACGTTTCAGTTGGAATCTGAATTCAATCCCCTAAAGGAGACACCATGAAGGGAAACACCATGAAGCACACCGTCGTGATTTGCGGCTACGGGCCTGCCATCGGCCACGCTACCGCGCTCAAGTTCGGCCAGGCAGGCCATCCGGTCGCCCTGGTGGCGCGTCAGGCGCAAGCGCTGGCTGATGGCGTTGCCGCCCTTCAAGCCCAGGGCGTCCAGGCGCGCGCTTTCCCTGCCGACCTCAGCGATGTGGCGCAGGTCAGGCGTGTCATTAATGAAGCGCGCTCGGCGCTGGGGCCTATCGGCGTGCTGCATTGGAATGCCTTCGTCGATGTCGATGGCGACCTGCTTGCCATTTCCGTCGAAGATCTGCAATTGGGCCTGTCTTTACGCGTCGTCAGTTATATCGCTGCTGTGCAGGCCGCGATACACGACCTTGAAGCCACGCAAGGCGCTGTCCTGAGCACCAACGGCGTGACGGCCTTCCACGGGGAAAAAGTGAATGCCTTTGCCCAAGACTTCGGCATTCTGGCCATCCCGGCGGCCGCGCAACACAAGGCCACCGGCCTGTTGAAGCAGACACTGGCCCGACGTGGCGTGTATGTGGGGGAAGTCGTCATAAACGGCTTTGTGCAAGGCTCAGCGAGCACCGAACTGCATGCCATCCCTGCAACGATTGCCCCGGCGGACATCGCCGAGCAGTTCTGGCAACTCCACGCCGCGCGCACGGCGCACTCCGTGGTCTTCGGTTCCGCGCTGGTGCAATAAACCCGCCATGCCAGCCCACCCGCGAAAGCGGCCGGGCGCCCCAGCAAGCCCGGCGCCCTGGCCCTGCTTATCGAAGCCCCTGGCCCAGACGTCCTGCCCTGACGTCCTCCCGCCCCTGACACCCTCCCTGCCCTGACTCCCTTCCCGCCCTGACTCTCTGTCGCGCCCAGGCGACAGCGCCGCAGTCTGGGCCAGCCATCCCCAGGCCAGTCTCCCGCTAGTCCTTTCGCCCTTCCTTTCCCCCTTCCTTTCGCCCTTTCTCTCCTTTCTCCCCTACCTGCCTGCCCTGGTCATAGACGCGCCCAAGCGAGCGCGAGCGGCAAGGCAGCGGGCATTTTTTTGCTCTGCACATAAGGCCCGTACTGGCCGCACCGCCAGCGCCGCGCCGCCCCCGCGTCCTTCTCTCTGTCCAGTCCCTGCCTGCCGCGCCGGCGGCTATCCTGCCGCCGCGGCCATAAACCGTGCCTGCCGTGCTTTTCATTTCCCTCAATAAATATATTGCGTCGCAATAATTAATTAATAAAAGCAATTAATTAGAATTTGGAAAAATATATTCCAAGGGTGAAACAAACACGATACCGAATCACTTTTCAATCATGAAAAACACTTAAAACATCGTGATCCATCCATAAAACGACAAAAAATTCTCTAAAAAACCGATTGATTTATGTGTTACAAAACCATTTCAAATAAATTCAAAACCCAATAGACTCGTCATCAATAATTGGGAAAAGAAAATAAATTTATTTATAAAAATAAATAAATAGAAACCCTAACAACAATTTCCACCAACCACCAAAGCACCAAGGAAGTTCATGAAGACCAAGCACTCTTTCGCTGCCGCCTGCGTTCTCTCATGTTTGGCAGGAACGGCCCAATCACAGGAAGTCACGCTTTACGGCATGATTGATACCGGGATTGAATGGACCAACAAGGTTCCGCAAGGGCCCGCTGGCAGCGATGCCGGCACTTCCAGCCTGACCCGCTTTCCCATCGCCACTGGCGGCATCGCCCCGTCGCGCTGGGGCCTCAAGGGGTCGGAAGATCTGGGGGACGGCTATCGCGCCTTTTTCCAGCTCGAAAGCGGCTTTTCGCCTGGCGACGGCAATAGCGCCCAGGCTGGCCGGCTCTTCGGGCGCACGGCCATCCTGGGCATAGGCAGCCCCTATGGCACCATCCAGCTGGGCCGCCAGTACACGCCGACCACGCTGTATCTGATGTCGCCGGCCGATGTCATGGGCCCCAGCGTGCACGGCCTGGGCAACTTCGACCCCTACATCCCCAACGCCCGTGCCGACAATGCCATCGGCTATAGCCACAAGATCGACAATCTCACCTTCGGCGGCACCTACAGCTTCGGGCGCGACCACGCCACTGGCGGCCCCTCGGGCACCACCTGCGGCGGCACGGCCACCAATGACAATGGCTCCTGCAAGGAAAAAGGCGTCTATGTGAAGTACAACGCCGCCAACTATGGCTTTGGCGCCGCGTTCGACCGCGTGACCGGGGGGCCGGCCGAGTCCTTCTGGGGTCTGGGCAGCCTGCACGCGCACGATGACCGTTTTGGCCTCAATGGCTACTACACCTTCACCGGCGACATCACCGTGAGCGGCGGCTGGATGCAGCGCCGCCACAAACCTGATACCAACGCCACGCCGGGTGAAATCAAGTTCACCACCAATACCTTCTTTGTCGGCCTGTCGTACCCGATCGGGCGCTTTGTCATCAATACCCAGCTGGTACGCATGATCAGTAACGCCGACTCCGAAGCGGAAATGGCCGTCAGCCGCCGCCGCGGCAACGGTGAAGCCACGGCGCTCTATTTGCGCGGCATTTATAACTTCTCCAAGCGCACGTCGGGCTACATCACCACCGGCCACATGCGCAACCAGAAGTACAGTGCCGTCAGCGTAACGCCCGGCATTGGCGTTCCCGCCTGGGGCGGTGCTGCCGTCGGCAGCAACCAGACCGGTGTCATGATCGGCCTGAACCACCGCTTCTGATAAACGGCGCCGGCACCGGCTTTCCCCCGCCCTGGTGCCGGCGGGAAGCCCTGGCGCAGCGGCCATCCGTCCGCTGCGCCAGTTTTTTATGGGCCGGGCAGCGGCAGCTAGACCTGCGCGGGGTCTGTCTTGTGGACGTTGATCGCGTAGCGCTCTATCGCCGCCGTCACTTGCCCGCGCGGCACCCGGCCTTCATCCGCGAGCGCCGTCAAGGCCGCCAGCACAATGAAATGCCTATCCACTTCAAAAAACTCGCGCAACGATTCCCGGGTATCGGAACGGCCAAAACCATCGGTGCCCAATGAAATCACGCGGCGGTCGTGAAGATACGGACGGATCTGATCCGCCACTATCTTCATATAGTCCGTCGCCACGACCAGCGGCCCTTCATGCCCTTGCAGGCATTGCCGGACATACGGCACCCTGGGCGTCTCTTCGGGGTGCAGCATATTCCAGCGTTCCGCCGCCATGCCATCCCGGCGCAGTTCCGTCAGGCTGGTCGCGCTCCAGATATCGCTCGCGATGCCGAAGTCGTTCGCCAGCAGCTCGCCGGCGGCCTGCACCTCGCGCAAGATCGCGCCACTGCCCATCAGCTGCACGCGCAGCGCGCTGCTGCCATCCGTCTGGCGGGCGGGCGGCAACAGGTACAGGCCTTTGAGAATCCCTGCTTCCGCCCCGGCAGGCAGCGCCGGATTGGGGTAATTTTCATTGAGCAGCGTGATGTAGTAGTAGATATCTTCGTGCTCGGCATACATGCGCCGCAAACCATCCTGAATGATCACGGCCAGCTCGTAGGCATACGTGGGGTCGTAGGAAATGCAGTTGGGAATCACCGAAGACAGGACATGGCTATGGCCGTCATCGTGCTGCAAGCCCTCGCCCATCAGCGTTGTCCGGCCCGATGTCGCCCCCAGCAAAAACCCGCGCGTCCGCGCATCGCCTGCCGCCCAGGCCAGATCGCCCACCCGCTGCAAGCCAAACATGGAATAAAAAATATAGAAGGGAATGGCCGGCAAACCATGATTGCTATAAGCCGTCCCGGCGGCAATCCAGGAGGCAATCGCGCCGGATTCATTAATCCCCTCCTGCAGGATCTGCCCGTCTCTCGCTTCTTTGTAGTAGCTCAGCTGGCCGGCATCCTGCGGCGTGTAAAGCTGCCCCAGGTATGAGTGAATCCCGATCTGGCGGAACAGGCCTTCCATCCCGAACGTGCGCGACTCATCCGGCACGATGGGAATAATCAGCTTGCCCAGCGCCGGGTCTTTCAGCAAGGCGGTCAGAATCCGCACAAAGGACATCGTGGTGGACACGCCGCGCTCGCCGCTATCCTTTAGCTGGGCGGCGAACGTGCTCAATGGCGGAATGGGCAATGGCGCGACGGCGCCTGTGCGGGCCGGCACATAGCCGCCCAGTTCGGCGCGGCGGCGGGCAAAGTAGCGGGCCTCCTCGCTGTCAGGCGGCAGTTGCAGGTAGGGCATGTCTTCGAGCTGATCGTCCGGCACCGGCAAATCGAAGCGGTCTCGGAAGGCCCGCACCGCGTCCTGGCTCATTTTCTTCAATTGGTGATTGATGTTCTGGCCTTCTCCGGCCTCACCCATGCCAAAACCCTTGACCGTTTTGACCAGCACGACGCTAGGCTGCCCCTCGGTATGCGCAGCCTGCGCATAGGCCGCATGCACTTTTTCAGGGTCGTGGCCGCCGCGCGTCAATGCCCAGATGTCGTCATCTGACAAATGCGCCACCAGTTCCAGCAAGGCCGGATACTTGCCGAAGAAATGCTCGCGCACATAAGCGCCGCTTTGCGACTTGAAAGTCTGGTATTCCCCATCGACGCACTCCATCATGCGGCGGCGCAGCAAACCGGTCTGGTCGCGCGCCAGCAGATCATCCCAGCCGCTGCTCCAGATCACCTTGATGACGTTCCAGCCCGCTGCCCGGAAGGTCGCTTCCAGCTCCTGAATCACCTTGCTGTTGCCGCGCACCGGGCCATCCAGGCGCTGCAGATTGCAGTTGACGACAAAGATCAGGTTATCCAGCCGCTCGCGGCCGCCCAGCGCTATCGCCGCCAGCGATTCGGGCTGGTCCATTTCGCCATCGCCCAGGAAGGCCCAGACCTTGCGGCCCTGGTGTTCCAGCAGCCCCCGGTATTCCAGATAGCGCATGAAACGCGCCTGGTAGGCCGCGGTCAGCGGCCCCAGGCCCATGGACACCGTGGGGAACTGCCAGAAATCCGGCATCAGGCGCGGGTGCGGATAGGAAGACAGGCCGTCGCGGCCAGCCTCGCGGCGGAAATTGTCCAGCTGGGCCGCGCTGATGCGCCCTTCCAGATAGGCGCGCGCATAAATACCCGGCGCCGAGTGCCCCTGGATATACACCATGTCGCCGCCAAAGGTATCGGTGCGGCCGCGGAAGAAATGATTGAAGCCGACGTCATACAGAACGGCGGCCGACTGATAGGTGGCGATATGGCCGCCGACGTTGGAATGCTTGCCGGCGCGCAGCACCGTCACCATGGCATTCCAGCGGATATAGGCATTGATGCGCTGTTCTATCTCCAGGTTACCGAGATAGGCG